>DOCD01000179.1 GCA_003503945.1 Clostridiales bacterium
TTCCTTTATCGGGGCTCTTATGTTATAATTCTTCGTCGTTGTGGTTTTTGTAGCCCTCGCCGTAAATTTCCTTGGCTGAGGATACTATCGTGAACGCGTTCGGGTCGATATCCCGCACGACGTCGTGCAGCTTGGGGTACAAAATATTCTTGATTGCGCACATAATCACGCATTTGTTCTGCCCCGAATACGCGCCTTCTCCGTCGACGAGCGTCGCGCTTATGTCGAGTTCTTTCAAAATTTTCTCCTTGATTGCGTCGGTTTTGTCTACGTCGGTAATAATGAATACGAGCTTCGCCGAATTGCCGCCGTACAGCACGGCGTCGAACGCTATCGTAAACGCTATTATAGAAATTATCGTAAAGCAGATAAGGTCGAAATCTTTATAAACAATCGCGGAAAAAATTACAATCAGCGTATCGATGCCCAAAGAAATGAGCCCCGTGCGCACCGAGCGGAATTTTTTACGCAGCAGCTTGACTATGATATCGGTGCCGCCCGTCGAGCTGCCCATTCTGAAAATAAACCCGAGCCCCGCGCCGAACAGTCCGCCGCCCACAACCGACGCGATTAAAATATTTTCCGTAAGCGGCAGCACGGGCGCGAAAACTATGCCCCAGAGTTCGATTAAAAGCGAGGACAGAACGGTTGCGAATATTGTCGAGATTGCGAAGTCTTTGCCGAAGAAAATCAAGCCGAGTATTAAAAGCGGGATATTCATTATAAGTATTATCCAGCCCGTGGGGAAGCCGGTCAGGTGGTTCAAAACAATCGCGATGCCCGTCGCCCCGCCCGAGGCGAGCTCGTTCACGTCCAGAAAGAGCGCGACGCCCAGCGAGTATATCACGCAACCGAATATGATGACCGCATACTTTTTCAAATACTTAATAATTACCGCTTTATGTTTCATTTACAAACTCCGATAATATTATTATATACTTTTAAAAAAAATGTGTCAATCCAAATTCTTACAGGTTTGAAGGGCTTTTGCGGCGAGCCGTTTGCGCTTCGTCCAGCAGATAAAGGTGTACGCGTCGTTAATGAGGAATATCGAAAAGCAGACCACCATAGAAATATACTCTATCGATTGCGCGCACTGCAACGACCAAAGCACGATAAGTACTATATCGTTGAGTATGAACGCGGCGGCGTATGCGGGCAGCCTGAGCGCCATAAGATACAGCGCGACAAAGCTCGTCGCAACCGAAATGGTGCTCGGTATAAGGTTCGCGGTGCCGAAGGCGCGCAGTATGAAGTAGAACGCCGCGGTTATCGCCGCCGCCGCGGGTATGAGTATGAAGACGTGTATTTTATTGAATTTACCCACTTTAACCTCCGCGCTGCCCTTGTCGCCGGGGTTTTTCAGCCAGCAGATAAGGGATACTATCGACGTGGGAATCTGCATCGTAAGATAAATTATCATTTCCCCGTAATAGCGGGTAAAGTACGATACGGTCGCGTATACCGAACTGAAACATATCATAAGCATAAGCGCGAACGCGTCGCCTTTCGCTGCGAATATCAGCGACGTCACGCCCAGAAGGGAGGATACTAAGGTGAGGTACTCGCGGCTCTGCACGGCGAAAAACGACACTGTTATCGCGGTTACCGAACACGCCCACAGCGCCCACTCGAATTTGGTTAAATTTTTTAACGGGTTGCGAAGTTTACCCTTCATACTGCCTCCAAAAAAAACGCACCCGTGCGCGCGCCTTCTGTGACCTAACGGCGCGAACGAGTGCTTCGTACGGCTACCCGGTGGCAACCGACTGTTTAATTATAGTTTGAAATGCGTGCATATGTCAAGTTTATATAACTTGATTTTAATACATTTTAATTTTATTGTCAAAATTTATAAAAAGGTATGTACAACCGAATAATTTTATGGTATAATATTATAGGTCGCTTTCTCTGAACGTCGCATAGTTCTGCTTGTTCATAGAAGCCGACGAAAAACTTTTAACTATCGGAGGGGAACAATGGGCAAACTTATAACTTTTGCCGTACCCAGCTATAACTCGCAGAATTATCTGCATACGTGTATAGACAGCCTTCTCGTCGGCGGGGACGACGTTGAAATAATTATCGTAAACGACGGCTCTAAGGACAACACCGCGGGTATCGCGGACGAATATCAGGCAAAATATCCCACGATAATACGCGCCGTTCACAAGGAGAACGGCGGGCACGGCTCGGGGGTGAACAAGGGGCTCGAGCTTGCCACGGGGCTTTATTACAAGGTTGTCGACTCGGACGACTGGCTCGACGCCGACGCGCTGAAAAAGCTTATCGCGACTATAAAGGAGCACGTCGCCGCAGGTAAGGGCGCGGATTTGTATATTTCGAATTTCGTGTACGACCACGCGCTCGACAATACTATAAAGGTCAGCGAATACCGCAAAAACCTGCCAAAGGACAGATTTTTCGGCTGGAAGGATACAAAGCCGTTAAAGACCTGGAAAATGTTTCTGATGCACGCGGTGGTTTACCGCACGCAGCTATTAAGAGATACGGGCGTGAAGCTTCCCGAGCATACCTTCTACGTCGACAACGTGTTCGCGTATACGCCTATGCCTTACGCGAAAAGCATATATTACGTCGACGTGGATTTGTACCATTATTTTATAGGCAGAAGCGACCAGTCCGTAACCATCGAAAACATCGTCAAGCGTTACGACCAGCAAATCCGCTGTATGAAGCTCATTCTGAAAGCGCACAGCTATGACGAAATACAGACGTTCTGCAAGCCTTTGAGAAAGCAGATGTATCACTTTATCGACGCGGTGATGATGAACACCTACTTTTTCACCACGGCTAAGTACTCGAAGGAGCGCAAGGCCGCGCTTAAAGAGTTTTGGGCGGATATAAAGGCTGCCGATAAAAAAATGTACAAAAAAGTAAGGCGTATGCCGAAAATATTTCTTTTAAACTGCCTTTGCTGGCGACTTAAAGGCGCGCTTACCACGGCAGTTTACAAGTATCTTTGTAAACACGTGAAGCTTGGTTTTTGATAATGATTTAAAAAGTATCCCTCATCCGTCTGCTACGCAGACACCTTCCCCCCTGAAAGGAGGGAAGGCAAATTAAGGGTATAAAGGCTTCCCCCTTTGAAGGGGGAAGCTCCGTGAAACGGTGATGAGGGATGTTATGGGAGGTTTTAAAATGAAGTACGATTATCTGATAGTCGGCGCCGGACTTTTCGGCGCGGTATTCGCAAGGGAAGCGGCAAACGCGGGCAAAACCTGCCTCGTCGTCGAAAAGCGCGCACATATCGGCGGCAATATCTATACCGAAAACGTTGGCGGCGTAACCGTGCACAAGTTCGGCGCGCATATCTTCCATACCTCGGATAAACGGGTGTGGGATTACGTAAACAAATACGCGGAATTTACTTCGTTTATTAACAGTCCGCTTGCAAACTACAAGGGCAGGCTTTATCATCTTCCCTTCAATATGAACACCTTTTATGAGCTGTGGGGGGTAACCACGCCCGCAGAGGCTAAGAAAAAAATCGACGAACAGAAAATCCCGTGCGGCAACCCGCAGAACGTAAAGGAGCAGGCAATGTCGCTCGTGGGCGAGGATATATACAAAACTCTCGTCGAGGGCTATACCGAAAAGCAGTGGGGCAAAAGCGCGGACAAGCTCCCCGCAGATATCATAAAAAGGCTGCCGCTCCGGTTCACCTTCGACAACAATTATTTCAACGACAAGTATCAGGGCATACCCGAAGGCGGGTATACGCGGCTTATTGAAAACCTTTTAAAAGGCGTGGAGGTAAGGCTTAATACCGACTTTATCGCCGACAGGGAAAACCTCGGGAAGCTTGCCGATAAAATTTTATACACGGGCGCAATAGACGAGTTTTTCGGCTTTGCCGAGGGCAACCTCGAATACCGTTCATTAAGGTTCGAAACCGAACGGCTGGATACCCCCGATTTTCAGGGCAACGCCGTCGTCAACTATACCGAAAGAGAGGTGCCCTATACCCGCATAATCGAGCATAAGCATTTCGAACGGGGCAATAACAGCCCGTTCACGGTAATAACCCGCGAGTATCCCGACGATTGGAAGCCGGGCAAGGAAAGGTTCTATCCCGTCAACGACGGGGCGAACGGCGCGCGGTACGAAAAATATCGCGAGCGCGCAAAAGCGCAGAAAAACGTAATTTTCGGCGGAAGGCTGGGGCTTTATAAGTATTACGATATGGACGACGTAGTCGCCGAAGCCCTCGCTTTCGCGGATAAATATATTTAAATAAAGACGGGCGCGCATGCCCGCCTTTTTAATGCGCAAAAACGGAAATATCGGCAAATGTTTATACTGAGTTTACGTTTGCGCCTTATTATGTATACATATAATGGGTTATTGTATGTTTAACCGACTATCGGAGAGAATATGAACGAAAGAGAAATCGACGGCGTAATGTTTAAAAATATGCTTATGGCAGGCTTGCGCCGTTTAAGCGACAGGATAGAGGAAGTAAACGATCTGAACGTGTTCCCCATACCCGACGGCGACACGGGCGACAATATGTATTCCACGCTGTACGGCGGGTTCAAACGTATCGCCGACAGTGACGACGACGTTTTGGGCTCGGTCGCAAAGCCCGTAGGCGAGGGCGTTCTGCTCGGCGCAAGGGGCAATTCGGGCGTAATACTCTCGCAGATGATATACGGAATAACCGAGGAGTTCGCCCCGCACGAGCGCGCGGACGCCGCGGTTATCGCGAAAGCTTTTGAAAGGGGCGTGAAAAAGGCTTACTGCTCGGTTTCGACCCCCGTCGAGGGCACTATGCTCACCGTCCTAAGAGAGGCTACGGAATATGCGAATAAAAACGTAACCAAATCGAGCACGCCCGAAAGCTATTTTTCCGACTTTTTAAAAGAGGGCGAAAAATCGCTCGAAAGGACGCCCTCTCTTTTGCCCGTTTTAAAGGAAGCGGGCGTCGTCGATTCGGGCGGGGCGGGCGTACTGCATATAGTTTCGGGCTTTTTAAGCGCGGTTCGGGGCGAAAGCGCGGGCGAGGCTTCCGAGCTCGCCGTAGCTTCTTCGGCAAAGGATATCGATTTTTCGCTTTTTACCGAGGACAGCGTGATGCGCTTCGGGTACTGCACGGAGTTTTTGTTGCAGCTTACGAAATCGAAAATCGATATCGCGGCGTTTTCTCTCGAAGATATGAAGAGGGAAATTTCCGCGTTCGGCGATTCGCTCGTGGCGGTCAAGACGGGCAGCGTGGTTAAAATCCACATACATACGATGACCCCGGGCGCCGTGCTCGCTTACGCGCAGGCGTTCGGCGAATTTCTGACCGTTAAAATAGAGAATATGACCTTGCAGCATAACGAAACGGTCGAAAAAAAGCAGATAACTTTCAGGAAAAATCTTACCCGTAAAAAATTCGCGGCGATAGCCGTGGCGGACGGCAAGGGCGTCGTTTCGGCTTTTACCGAGCTCGGCGCGGATATAGTAATAGACGGCGGGCAGGGCAACAATCCGTCGGTAGAAACATTTTTAAACGCTTTCGACGCGGTGAACGGCGACGTAATATTCGTGCTGCCCGACAACAACAACGTGGTTATGGCGGCTAAGGAGGCGGCGGGGCTTTACGGCAAATCGGACGTAAGGGTGCTCGGCGCGAAGAGCGTCGGCGACGGTTACTGCGCGCTTTCCGCAATGGATTACAGTTTGGACGACGCGGACGAAATTTTTAATGCCATGCAATCGGAAATAGATAATTCGGTTTGCGCCGCGGTGTCGCGCTCGATACGCGACTCCAAAGCGGGCGGATTGGTGATAAACGACGGCGACTACATAGGCTTTGTGGATAAGGATATAATCGTTGCCGACAGGGAAAGACTTGCGGCTGCGAAGCGGCTTACCGAATGCCTTAACGATGAAGCTAAAAGCTTCGTTATTGCGTTTTTCGGCGACGGCGTTGGCGAAAGCGAGCGGGAGGGATTTGCCTCTTTCATAGAAGAGCACTTTCCCGAAGTCGAGTTTTACGGCATGGACGGCGGGCAGGAAATATACGATTACGTAATCGTTTTGCAGTAAACAGGCTTCCCCTTTGGGGAAGCTGTCCCGTAGCTTGCGTAAGGGACTGATGAGGTAAAAAACGCCCTCATCCGTCTGCTTCGCAGCCACCTTCCCCAAAGGGGAAGGCAAATTGAGTAAAAAATTTATTTAAGGAGTTATAAATATGAAAAAATTCGTAATCGTCACCGATTCGTGCGCCGATCTGGACAGGGAGCTGAGGGAAAAATTCGACATCGATTATCTGCCCATGAGCGTGCATTTCAACGGCAAGGAGCTGCCCGCCAGCCTCGACTGGGAGCAGATATCGTTTAAGGATTTCTATAACCTTATGCGCGACGGAGTCCGCGTAAAGACCTCGCAGGTAAACGCAGGCGAATATTCGGCGGCTTTCGCAAAATATATAGAGGACGGCTTCGACGTTCTCTCGATATCCTGTTCCTCCGCGCTTTCCAGCTCGTACAAGGGCAGCCTCGTCGCGAGGGACGAATTGAAGGAAAAATATCCCGAAGCGAAAATAATCTGTATAGACAGCCGCAACTCCTGCGCGGGGCTCGGCTCGCTGTGCATAACGGCTTCCAGACTTCGCGCCGAGGGCAAAACCGTAGAAGAGACGGCGGAGTACATAGAAAAGAACAAGCAGAGGATGAACCAGTTCTGCACGGTAGAAAGCTTAACGTACCTCAAACGCGCGGGCAGGGTCAGCGCGACGAGCGCGGTTTTCGGCGGGCTTTTGCAGGTTAAGCCCATAATAATTTCAGACGTGAACGGTCAGAACGGCGCAATCGAAAAGGTAAAGGGCAGAAAGAACTCGTTTGAAAGACTTGTGCAGATGTTCATAGAAGCATACGAGCCCGACCCCTATCAGTGCGTGGTCGTCGCACATGCGGACTGCCTTTCCGACGCAGAGACGCTCAAAAGCATGCTCGAAGCAAAATTCAAAGAGAAGAATATTCAATCGGAAATCGAAATCCGAAAGGTCGGCCCCATTATCGGCGCTTCGGCGGGCCCCGGCACGGTTGCGATTTACGGTTTCGGCAAAGAAGTTACGGTCGCGGTGTAGGTTCACAAAAATGTGCTTCTATTCTGCGAAGCACATTTTTCGTGATTTGAAAGGCGCTGCCTTTCTTTGCGCAATCATAAGGGCAAACGTATCATATAATTGCGCAAATTCAATCCGCTCAGGCGCAAGTATGCGCAAATTGAGTGCGCTTGCAAAAAGTGTGATTTTTGCGCGCGCCATTAATTATTTTAGTTATGACAAAAATCGAGTATCAGCTTCCTAAACACAGGCAGCCCGTTTTCGGCTTCGTAAAGGGCTTTTTAAAAATTTTTATAAGAAAAAAACGCGTCGTAGTTCTCGGCGAAAAGTTGCAGGATAAGTGTATTTATCTTGCAAACCACGCAAACAAAATGGGACCCGTGATGTACGATATGTACTTCCCCGTGTACGCTGTCAAGTGGGGCGCGCACCAGATGCTGGGCAAATATGCCGAAAGGCGCGCGTATCTTCGCGACGTATTATATATAAAAAAGAACGGCTACGGCAGAAAAAAAGCGGCTTTTAAGGCGTTTTTCGAGGCGTATTTTTCGAAATTCTTTTATAAGGGGTTGAAATTTCTGCCCACTTATCCCGATATGCGGCTCGCTAAAACGGTAAAAAAGAGTGTAGACGTTTTAAACGACAATACCGCGATAATGATTTTCCCCGAGGACTCGGATAACGGGTACAAGGACGAAATGACTCACTTTTTTTCGGGCTTCGTGCTTGTTATGGAAAATTATTTCAAAAAGACGGGCGAGGACGTGCCCGTGCGCCCCGTATATTATCATAAGAAAAAGCGGCTTATGGTCGCGGGCGAAAGCATGTACCTGCAGGATTTTTTAAAGGCGGGGCTTGACAGAGGCGCAATCGCCGAAGTTTTTAAAGATAAGGTCAACGACCTGTTCGCGCGGATAGAGCGCGGCGAATTCGACAAAAAGAAAAAGTAATTATTGCGCCCCGCGTGACGGATTCGTCCTGCGGGGCGCAAATTTATCGGTAAAAAAATCCCCTCCGCGCAACGAAAGTTGCGCGGAGGGGATTGGCGCCGCGGATCATATTCAATTTGAACTTTTTTATGAGATAGTGATAATCAATTTAATTTTTATGTTGTGAAAAATGTAGAGAATGTGCAAGTTGAACATTTTTTGAAAATTTTTAAAAAACCTATTGACAATGCAGAGTTGTTGTGATAAAATGTACTTAATCGGTTAAGTAACCAAAAAATTAGAAAAGAGGTGGAAAGAATGAAAAAGGCTACTAAATGGGCGGGTTTCATAATTGCTTCGGCGGTTTGCGTAACTTCGGTTGCTATGCTTGCGGCTTGCAGTGACGACAACTCTCAACCCAAAGAATACACCGTAACCTATTACGACGGTACGACTGTTTTGGACACGCAGAAAGTAAAAGAGGGCGAAAAGGCGACAAAATGGATACCCGAAAAAACCGACTACACGTTTGTCGATTGGTACGCGACTCCCAACTTTGCGCACCTGTTCCCGTTTGACGAACCTATCAGCGAAGACAAGTCTGCGTTCGCGCAGTGGTCTTCCGCGGTTCAGAGCGAAGATACGAGAACATTCTATATCGTAGGCAGCGGAACGAGCCCTATGCTCAGAGCCAGCGATTGGGGACACGGCACGGGCGACCAGCACAAAATGACGAAGGCGGAGGGTAAGAACGAATACACGTACACACTCGATTTAAACGTCGGAGATAAGTTCCAGTTTGAAATATCGGGAACGGGCGATTGGATGAATCAGCGCGGCGTAGGCTATCTTGACACTTTGACTCTCGAAAACGGCACCACGGTTTTCAGCGGTTCGAGCACCATAGGCGACAACTCCTCTTACCGTCTGGATATAAAGTGCGAATATGCGGGCAACTACACGTTTACCCTTACTACTCACCCCGACGATGACACCTACGAAACAAATCATCCCGCGTATACCGAGGCAAACAAAGAGGCGTTTAATATCAACCCTCTCGATAAAATAACGTGGGTACGCAACGGCGAAGTCAGCGAAGAGGTAGATGTTATAACGGATTATTACATAAAGGGCGCGCAGATTACCAACTGGAAAGATATGTATAATCCTTCTACAAAGATGACGAATAAAGACGGCGTTTTCACTTTGGAGGTTTACCTTAAAGAAAACGACGAATTTATGTTCTCATCACGGAACACCATAGGCGCCGAAGTTTCGACGGGAACAGAGTATATATATGCGAGCAGTCTCGACGAAGCGAGCAAGGCGTATGTTTCGGGCGAAGCGCGCAATATGACGGCAAAGGCTTCCGGTACTTATAAATTTACTTATACCGAGGCGACAAAGGTTTTAACCGTTTCGTTCGACGCGGAAAAGGTCCCTGCGGCTGTCGACTATTACCTTGACGGAACTTACGGCGGCGGAACCTGGGGCGACTTTATGAAAGATGAAAACAAAGCAGCCCATAAATTTGCCGAAACGACTGCGGGTTCGGGAATATTCGTACTCAATAACGTGAAGCTTGCGGCTAACGACGAACTTGTAATCCGCACATATGCGGCGGGTACCGAAAAACTTACCTGGGACAACGGCGCGGGCAGCTACAACTTTGATTACCTCAGCGGCGGCGGAAGCAATTTCGTAAATCCCGAAAACGGCACAAACATCAAAGTCGTTACGGCGGGAACTTACAACATAACTTTTGACGGCTATGCGAAAATGATTACCATAGAAAATGCGAACTCCGTTGACGACGCGTATATCGTCGGAACGATGACGGGCGAAGGCGGTTGGAAAGTTTCCCCCGATTGGAAGATGACTTTGAGCGGGGACAACACCTATACGATAGAGGTTGAGCTTGCCGTAAACGACAGCTTCGGCGTAAAGGTTATGAAAGGTGAGACGACCGAGCAGAAATATTGGTTCGGCGCATCGACGGTCAGCGGCGCTCCTGTCGGGTTTGACGTAACGAGCAACAACATAACCTGCAAAACCGCGGGAACTTATATAATAACCTGCACGGTGACGGACGGGGTCGGAACTATTACTATAAGCAGTAAAAATTAACTGTGCTATCGCTAACCTCGAACGTTTAAAAATTAAAAGCGGGCGTTCGGTAGAGAACGTCCGCTTGAATTTATTGTCAGACTTTGTAAGAGTGGGAGTCGAAAGGTTTGTGGCTCAGTGCTTTTTGTATGCAATCGGCTGTTTGTTCGCAAATGGAAGAATATAAATCTTCGTACAAAAGATTTATCTCTTTATCCTTGAAAAATTCGGCGATTATGCCGTTTACGGTAAGCATATTTTTTACGTCTATGGTTTGCAGCTCCTTACCGTTATCGATAAAAATGACATTATCGAACGTATCGGCAATTTGCTTTTTCAAGCCGTCGTCCGCGGGAGAAAGACAAACAAAATAATATTCGCCGTTAAAATAACCGTCGGCTTTTTGTTTTAATTTATTATAGTCCGCGGTAATCTGGAAAAACAGTTTATCTTCCACAAGACAGTTTACGGCAATCAAAGGGATATAGTTTTGATTTCCTATTTGGTAGAACGTTTCTTTGCTCACGTTATAAGCTAAAATGGCGTCGGCATTGGATATGCGCCCGAACGGCGGCATGCTTACGATTATATCGAAATTTTCGTGCAGAGTATTTGAAAGCCCTTCGATAATGTTTACGAACTCCGCTTTTTCGATATATCCGTGATATTCGGTGCAAATAGCTATCAGTTTTGAATTTGACGAAGACCGAAGATTTTTTGCGAAAACGTTGGGCTTATAATTGAGCATGTTTATAACGTGCCATATTTTGTTTTTGGTTTCTTCACTGATAGCCTGATTTTCCCTGTTATTTATAACGTAGGAAACGGTAGCGGTGGAAACGCCCGCTTCTTTGGCTATATCGTAAATTGTTACTTTTTTTCCCATATTGTTAATTATACAACACAATAAATAAAAATGTCAACATCAATGAGGATTTTTATGAACGAAAACGCAATATTACATATACCCGAATCCAAATTCTGTTTTGCTTTGAAATCAAACGAAATATGTTTGAGGCTGAGAGTGTCGAAGCTTGATTTTCCCGATAAAGTACGGGTTGTTTACGGCGGGAAATACTCTTATGCGTTAACGCGCGAGTTCGCCGAAATGCAACGTCAATCCGAGGACAGACTGTTTGCATATTATACCGTTACATTAAAATTATCCGATGTAAGGTTTGTTTATGTGTTTGAAATAACTTACGGGGATAAGGTTTATTACTATTCGGAGGACGGCTTATCCGAAAAATTCGACTTCGAATTGAGTTACTATAACTGTTTTCAATATGCATATATAAACGAATGCGATATAATAAAATCGGTCGAATGGATGAAAACCGCTACGTTCTATCAGATATTTGTCGAAAGATTTAATATGGGAAACAGGGATAAGGATAAATCTTATATCAATATGCAATGGGGGGATATTCCCAACCCTAAAAGTTTTGCGGGAGGAGATATAAAGGGAATTACCGAAAAACTTTCTTATCTTAAAAATTTAGGAATAAACGCACTGTATCTTACGCCCGTATTCCGCTCCGTTTCTAATCACAAATACGACATAAGCGATTATTACGACATCGACGGACAATTCGGCAACAAGGAACAGTTGCGTGAGCTTATAGATAAAGCCCATTCAATGGGGATAAGAGTTGTGCTCGACGCCGTGTTCAATCATTGCAGTGAAAATTTATCGCAATTTCAGGACGTTTTGAAAAAGGGAAGAAAATCCGAATTTTACGATTGGTTTATTATTACAAACGACGAGCCTTTGGAGTACGAATGCTTTGCCGCCTGCGCATATATGCCGAAATTCAATACGTCAAACCCCGAAGTTTGCAGATATCTTATAGACATAGCGACGTATTGGATAAAGGAGTTTGATATAGACGGGTGGCGGCTGGACGTCTCCGACGAGGTATCGCACGACTTCTGGCGGCAGTTCAGAAAGGCGGTAAAAGCGGTTAAGCCCGATTGCGTTCTTATAGGCGAAAACTGGCACGACGCAAATATCTATTTGCGCGGAGACCAGTTCGATTCAATTATGAATTACGCCTTTACAAAGGCTTGTCTTGATTTTTATGCGTTCGGCGAATTTAATGCCCAAAGCATTGCCGATAAGCTGAACGAAATTTTAATGCGCAATACCGATACTATTAACGGTATGATGCTCAATTTATTGGATACGCATGACACCCACAGGTTTCTGACGCGAGTGAACGGGGATAGGGATAAACTTATGAGCGCGCTTGCGCTTACTTATTTCTTTCCCGGCGCGCCCTGTATTTATTACGGCACTGAAAACGCGATGGAGGGCGGGTACGATCCGGATTGCCGCAGGACGTTCGACTGGACGCTGGAAAATAAAGACAGCCCCGTCAAATCGCTCATAAGAACGCTCGCTTCGCTCAAACACTCGGAAGACTTCGCTTCTGCCGCCGTAAGGATATATTCCGAAAACGGTTTGCTCGTTGTCGAACGGGGAATATATAAGCTTACGGTAAACGAAAGCGGAGAAAATAAAAAACATAGTTCCGCTAAGCCCGTTGCCGCCAACGGATACGGCGCAGGCATTCTCAAAAACGGCGGATTTATAGCGGAAAGAACAAAATATTAATGAAAAGGAGAAAATGATGAAAAAGACGTTGCCGGCTTTGATTGCACATATAGCGGTAATTCTTGCGGTGATAATCGTTATGGGAACGCTCGGTCTCATTGCCGCGGGAGTTGCGTCGGAGGGCAGTGAAAAGTTTACGGACGAGATTGAAAGAAACGTAACGCTGCGTATTCTCGAAAACGATACGGCGAAAGAACAGGGTTATCTGAAAGAATTGCTCGATGCTTTCAACGCCGAATATGCAGAGTACGGCATAAAAGCCGTGGACGCCAATATGGACCAGTTCACCGATTTGGAAACGGGCGGACCTTACGGTTACGGACCCGACGTGCTATATCAGGCGAATGACGCAATTATGAAATACGTCGACGGCACGCGTAAGCATATCCTGCCGCTTCCCGTTGAACAGCTCGACTGTTACGAGCATATCGGTAAAAACGCCTGGGATGCCTATAAAGTGACCATAGAGAATCAGGATTTCATATGCGGAGTACCCGTAAATATTCAACAGCCGCTTCTCTTTTACCGTAAGGATTTGCTTCCCGCCAACTGGGAAACGGAATGGGACGACGATAAGAACGGCGTGCCCGATATGATTGAATATTGGACGGACTTATATAGATATTCTCAGACGATAAGGGCGCAGAGCGCAAGCAATTACGGCTATATGAAATCGCTCAACGACGGATACTTTGCTTCGGGATATTTTCTGTCTTACGGCGGATATGTATTCGGCGGAGAGGAGAGAAACGATACGTCCGACGTAGGCTTTTCAAAAAATGACGGCTATTTAGGCGCAAAAATTATTCGTCAGCTTGCTTCGGTTATGAATCTCGAGTGTACGGAAGATACGATAACCAAAAATTCGTATTCGAGAATGGCGCAGGGCGCATACTTCGCCACAATGACGACGCCCGACGTCTATACAATGTTTATCAAAGAAATGGTAAACGCCGGTTTTACCGAAGAATATGCGAGAGAAAATCTGATAATGACGGACGTTCCGAAACTGCCCGTCAGCGGCGACTTGGAGGACGAAAGTCAGGGATTTAAGGATATGACGGTTATGGGCGGTATAAACGGGTATGCAATAAGCTCGTATACCAAAGCGCCCAACGCCGCGCTTGCCTTTGTCAATTTCGCAACGTCTTACAAAATGATTAACCGCAGGGCGGAGCTTCTCGGTATTTCACCCGCAAGGGGCGATTCGGCGGAGGCTCTCGGCGGACTGAACGCAAATATCAACAACAATCTCACCGCCGGAACTATCTACGTTATGCCGAGCGTCAGGGCTTTGGGTCAGGTGTGGACTCCTTTACAGACTTATTGCGCTATACTTGCGGACGATTCTCTGACGGGCAAAAACGTATATGTTACCGACGAAGCACTGAAAAAGGGCTTAGAGAACGTTGACAATCAGATATACGCCGCCATACACACTTTGGGTTAACAAGGGGAGAAAAAATGAAAGTTATTGAAAAATTTAAAAACTTTTTTAAAACGCTTCCCGATAAATTTAAAGCTATCCCTTATAAGTTAGCTAAAAAATTTGCGGGCGCAAAAGAAATTCTTGTACAGGGCAACGGCAAGGTTTCGGCGTCAATGATTGTTATGGGTCTGGGTCAGCTCCTGAATAAGCAATGGGCAAAGGGAATTATGCTCCTGTTTATACAGGTTGCCTTTATAGTTTATTTTGTGTTGACGGGCGCAACGGATTTGTTCGGCTTCTTTACGCTCGGCACGCGCGCAGGCAATGCGTGGTACGGCATCGAGGGCGATAACTCGGTAGTTATGCTGATAATGGGAATACTTGCAATTCTCATAATTATTCTCTATATAGCAATCTATATTGCCAATATAAAGGACGCGTACCGCACGCAATGCGCGTTAGATACGCTTAAAAAGCCTGTATCGTTCAAACAGGAAGTCGGCACGCTGTTGGACAAAAATTTTCATAAAACCGCGCTTGCGCTTCCCGTTATCGGAGTTTGCGTGTTCAGTATTCTTCCCATAGTGTTTATGATTCTGATAGCGTTTACCAACTACGGCGACAATATCGTTCCGCCCGCGCTTGTCGATTGGGTAGGGCTTGAAAACTTCGGAAAAATTCTGTCTTTGGGACAGTTTGCTCCTACGTTCTTCAAGATATTCGGTTGGAATATGCTCTGGGCGGTGCTGTCAACGGCAATCAACTATTTTGCGGGGCTCGGACTTGCGCTGCTTCTGAATAAAAAATGCGTAAAGGGCAAGGCGATTTGGAGGGCGTTCCCCATTCTCGCCTATGCGATACCCGGATTCATAACCTTGTTGGGCTTTAAATTTATGTTCTCGTACGGCGGGCCTATCAATTATTATATTCAGCAGGCGGGAGGGGAAGCGGTCGGTTTTCTCGGACTTGACGCCAAATGGTCTGCAAGATTTATCGGACTTATCGTCAACGCGTGGATAAGCATACCGTCGACTATGCTGCTCGCAACGGGAATACTGTCAAACGCTAATACCGACCTTTATGAGGCGGCAAGAGTGGATGGCGCAAGCGCGTGGAAGCAGTTTATAAAAATTACCCTTCCTTACGTACTGTTTGCTACGACGCCCGTCTTAATTTCGCAGTTTATCGGCAACTTCAATAACTTCGGTATATTCTATTTCCTGCGAGGCAGTCTGAACGTCGACGGATATTTCCTTGCAAGCGATACCGATCTCTTAATAAACTGGCTCTATAATCTGTCTATAAACAACAACTATTACTCGATAGGCGCGGCGATAAGCCTTATCATATTCATAATAACGTCCGTTATTTCGCTTGCGGTTTACGTGCTGTCGCCTTCGTATAAACAGGAGGAAACGTTCAGATGAATCAGGCAAAAGTCAAAGTTGCAAAAGCAAAGACAAAAAAGGTGCTCAACGTACTTATCACTTACTGCATACTTATCGTTGTTGCGTTTATATTCTTCTTCCCGTGCCTGTGGCTGATACTTGCCTCGTTCTCAAAGTCGGGCTCAATCTATTCGTTCGACGGGTTTTTCCCCGTGGAGTACGGCTTCGACTCGTTTAAGACCCTGTTTACCGACACGGTGATGTACAATTATCCCCAATGGTTTTTAAACACGCTTTTCATCGCTTCAATGAGCTGTATTCTGGGAACAATTCTCACAATACTTACGGCGTACTGTATGTCCCGCTTCCGCTTTAAATCGCGTAAGGCTATGATGAAAACGACGCTTGTACTCGGTATGTTCCCCTCGTTTATGGGTACTATTGCCGTCTATCTAATAATGACGCAATTTAACCTTATCAATCAGCACTGGGGACTTATACTTATATATTCGGCGCAAGCGCCTATGGGATATATGGTACAGAAGGGCTTTTTCGATACGATTCCCTATTCTATAGACGAAGCGGCAAGAATAGACGGCGCGTCAAACTTTACGGTGTTTGTCAAGTTCACTCTGCCTATGGCAAAGCCTATGCTTGTATATACGGCGCTGACGGCGTTTACGTGGCCGTGGTCGGACTTTATATTGCCCAAAATGCTGCTCGTTGACAGGGATTTGTACACTGTTGCAGTAGGGCTTATGTCGCTCGGCGAAACGGAATTTGCGCGGTTTGCGGCCGGTTCTATATTCATAGCGATACCTATTATCGTGCTGTATTTCTGTCTTGTAAAGTATATGATAAACGGAATGGCTGCCGGCGCAGTCAAAGAATAAATTCAAATAAACTCTTTGCATTCATTAACCAAAATAAGTGAGGAAAATTATGGCTAATTTAAGTTTAAAGCATATTTATAAAGTATATCCGAACGGCGCGAAGGCGGTAAACGACTTCAATATGCAGATTGAGGATAAAGAATTTATCGTCTTTGTAGGTCCGTCGGGGTGCGGTAAATCGACTACGCTCAGAATGATAGCGGGGCTTGAAGAGATAACCGCGGGCGAACTTAAAATAGGCGATATGGTAGTCAACGGTATGGAGCCCAAGGACAGGGACATAGCTATGGTGTTCCAGAACTATGCGCTCTATCCGCATATGACTATATTCGAGAATATTGCGTTTGGACTGAGAATGAGAAAAATTCCCGATATAAAGCGCGATAAGGCAGGTAATCCCGTTCTTGATAAGAACGGCAAGGAAATTCCCGTTATGCGTCATTACAATAAGCAGGAGCTGACGGCAAAGGTGACGGAAGCGGCGGAGATACTCGGCATTACGGAATATTTAAAACGCAAGCCGAAAGAGATGTCGGGCGGTCAAAGACAGAGAGTGGCTTTGGGGCGCGCAATAGTCAGGCGCCCTAAGGTAATGCTTTTGGACGAACCATTATCGAATCTCGACGCAAAGCTCCGAACTCAGATGCGTAGTGAAATCGTAAAATTACACAAAAAGTTGCAGACAACGTTCATATACGTCACGCACGACCAGGTCGAGGCTATGACGATGGGAACGAGAATAGTCGTTATGAAGGACGGCTTCGTCAAGCAAATCGACACTCCTAAAAATCTGTATAGATATCCTGCGAACAAGTTCGTTGCGGGCTTTATCGGCACTCCGCAGATGAATTTCTTCCAGGGTACGCTCACTAAGGACGGCGACAGCGTTCATATCGCCTTCAAACGTTCGGACGCAAAAGTTACCGTGCCCTATTCGATGCTTATGAAGACTATGCCGCAGTACCTTGACGGTACTAAGACCGTTTATATCGGTTTCCGCGCCGAGGATATCGCTTTGGAGGAAGATAAAGTCGCGGCGAGCAACGCTAAGATTAAAGTGAGAATTTCACATTCGGAAGAGTTAGGAACGGAAACGCTTGTGTACGGCGATATTAATATGGACGGTGACGGTTTTGACGAAACGAGCACAAGGGTTATAATCAAGAGCGCGGGATTTAAGGAATATCAGTCCGATACGGTATGCGAGGCGGCGCTCAATATCGAGGGTATTCACCTGTTCGATATCGATACGGAAGAGAGCATTATGCCCCGCCTGCCCGAATACAACTACGCCGATTGCAAAGTAAGCGCAGGCAAACTCGCAATTTTAGGTCAGAGCATAGCTTTGCCTTCCGCAGTCAATTGCTCCGACGGCGAATACGATTTGTTATTGCCAACTGACGCGGTTACGTTCGACGGTGATATTCCCGCGGAAATAACTTCAACGGAAGATATCAACGGTAAGCTGCTTATAACTCTTTCGGTAAACGGAAAAAAACTTTTCGCCGTTACGGACTGTTCCGCCGACGGGGAAAAGATATCTGTGGCGGACGGCAAGATAAAAATCGGAATAGATATGAAGAAAATCATAATCCGCAAAAACAGCGAAGACGTAATTTCTCCGATGCCGCTTGTCAACGGGCTGAACGGCACGTTCGTTATGGAAAAACTGCCCGAAATGACGGTCGTGAACGGCAAAGAAAAAAAGGTGAAAAAAGCGCATTACTATCTGCTTATCGACGGAACGAAGCTCGAAGCTCCCGCCGAGGTGTACAACAAACTTTTTGCGGCAACGTCGGACAGGAAAGCGTTCAATTCCGCTTACCGTTACGAGTGGACGCCGTATGACTTTGCCGTTTCGGGCGACGGTATACGGGCGCAAGTTGAGGAGACTTTGGATTACGGCGCAGAAAAGTTTGTAAGGTGTACCGTAGGAGAAGAAGTCATCTACGTTAAGACCGACAAACGGTTAAGCGGTACGGTTCATCTTGTTCCCGACGTTAGCAAGGTAAGCATAATTGAGAGCGAAAGACAAATCAGAATACTATAAATTCAGGTCGAACAATGGAAAAGGCTTTATTTTTACAAGATTTAAAAGAGCTTAATATTAAGAATAAAAACGTAATTGATTTGTATAACGAGATATCTTTACTTGCAATGAAGTATGCGGGGGATATCGGGGATACAAAGGGCAAGAGCAACGCGTACTATCTGTCTATGGAATTTCTTATGGGGCGCAGTTTTTATAACAACCTTATGGAGCTCGGCGTTCTTGAAGAAACAAAGCAAATACTTGCGGATAAAGGGTTAGACGTCAACGTATTCGAGGAAATAGAGGACGCGGCGCTGGGCAACGGGGGGCTTGGCAGACTTGCGGCTTGTTTTCTCGATTCCGCCGCAGGACTGGGGCTTCCCCTGCACGGCTACGGAATTAGATATAAGTACGGACTTTTCAAACAGGCGATAAAAAACGGATTTCAGGTAGAGTTGCCCGACGATTGGCAACGATTCGGCGACCCGTGGTCCGTAAGGCGTGAAGACGAAAAGCGGCAGATTGAGTATGCGGATATGACGGTAACTGCCGTTCCGTACGATATGCCGGTGTTCGGCAAGCGCATAAATTATCTGCGGTTATGGCAGGCTGAAGGAAGCGCGGAAGCTGAAACAATCAGTCAATATCTCTATCCTGCGGACGATACCGAAGAGGGTAAGCTTTTAAGGCTTCGTCAGGAATACTTTTTCTCTGCCGCTGCAATTGGCGAGCTTATCGACAGGTATGTTAAAAGCTACGGCAAAAAATTTGATAAATTTCCCGAACTCAACTCAATTCAGCTCAACGACACCCACCCCGTAATTGTCATAGCAGAGTTTATAAGGGTGTTGACAAAAACGTACCGTTTAAGTTTTTCGCAAGCGCTGAATATCGCAAGACATACTTTTAACTACACCAACCACACCGTTCTGCCGGAAGCGTTGGAATGTTGGAAGGAAGAATACGTAAGAAAAATTCTACCCGACGTTTCCGACGTCTTAACTAAAATAGCCGTTTTTGCCGACAGAGAATTTCTTAAACTCGGTTGCAGTAAAGAGCAGGCTCTGGGAATGGCAATATTCAAGGGCGGCAATTTTTATATGGCTAATCTTGCGGTGTTTGTCGCAAAAAATGTCAACGGCGTTGCCGCACTGCATACTCAAATTCTCAAAACCAACCTTTTCGCTACGGCGCACAGGTTTTATCCCGATAAATTTCAGAACAAGACCAACGGCATTACCCACCGCAGATGGCTCGAACTGTGCAATAAGGAACTGTCTGCGCTCATAGACGAAACCGTAGGCGTCGGTTGGCGCAGTGATATATCGCAGTTAAGCGGTTTAAACGGGTTTACGCAAGATACCGTCGACAAGTTCAGAGAGGTAAAGCGGGTTAAAAAACAGCAGTTGTTAAATTATATCGCGGAAAAAGAAGGCGTCAGCATTCCCGCAAATTTCACCGTGTTTGCGCAGGTGAAAAGACTGCATGAATATAAGCGGCAGTTGATGACGGTTTTCGCCGTGCTCGAGCTGTATTACTCGATTAAGAGCGGCAGCCTTGGCAATATGCACCCCAGCTTGTTTATATTCGGCGCAAAGAGCGCGCCTTCGTATAAGCGAGCAAAGACAATTATCAAGTTTATAAACGAAGTCGCCGATAAAATCAATTCGGACGAGAGTACAAATAGCGTTCTTAAAGTTGTTTTTGTACGCAATTACAACGTGTCCTACGCCGAAAAAATCGTTGCGGGCGCAGACGTTTCTTTGCAGGTGTCGACTGCGGGGTTAGAGGCGAGCGGCACGGGCAATATGAAGTTTATGATGAACGGCGCTGTTACGTGCGGAACAATGGACGGCGCTAACATTGAAATAGTCGAAAGAGCGGGTTTGGAAAATAACTATATTTTCGGTGCAACGGTTGAGGAAATAGCAAAACTAAAATTAAACGGCTATAAGCCTATGGAATACCTTACCGATTTTGCGAAAAATGCAGTGGAAACGCTTATCGACGGGACTTTTTCGGACGGTGGCACGGGGAGCTTTAAAGAGCTTTACGACAGCCTTTTAGCTTCGGATAACGCCGATAATTATTACGTCTTGCGTGATTTGGACGATTATTTTAAAACGCTTGTAAAAATATGCGAAGATTACGCGGACAAAGACGGTTTTGCAAGAAAGCAGTTGAAAAACGTAGCCAATTCGGCGTACTTCTCGTCCGACAGGACGATAAAAGAATATGCAAAAGAAATTTGGAATATCTGAACGTTTCGGCACACAGATAAAGAAAATATGCAGTTAAGCATTGATTACGACGGAACCCCGTTTACGTGTAGCAACGCAAAGACCGCCGTGTCGTCATATGCGAACGTTAGAACATAAAACAAAAAGTATTTAAATTTTTGCTTTCAATACAGCAAGCGTTAATAAAATAAAAAAACGGCTTAATTATGACATTAATTGTCAAATTAAGTCGTTTTATGGCGCGGATGGTGCGATATCGCCTTTGGCGGCGCGCACGGTTGACAGCCCAAGTCAAGGGCTGTCAAGTCTGACGTAGACCGTCAGACTGCCCTCCCTTTCAAATCTCACAGCATCGCTTAAAGAAAATCCCCTCCGCGCAACTTTCGTTGCGCGGAGGGGATTGGCGCGG
>DOCD01000168.1 GCA_003503945.1 Clostridiales bacterium
GCAATTTGATTTTTCCGCCCGCCGCAGTAAATACGGAGCAACTGTTTTTAAAGGCGTACCTCGCACAAACGCTTGCAATTTGAAATATAATAATGTATAATTATACAACGGTTTAAGTGAAAACTTATAAAAACACATCGAGGAGGCTATTAATGAGGGTTTACAACTTTGCGGCAGGTCCTTCCACTCTGCCCGAATGCGTTCTTGAAAAGGCGCAGAAAGAATTTTTGGATTTTGCGGGTACGGGGATGTCGGTCACCGAGATTTCGCACCGCGACAAGGCGTACGAAAGCGTCGTAAAAGGGGCGGAAGCGCTCACTCGCGAGCTTTTGGGCGTACCCGACGACTACGCCGTAATTTTCGTGCAGGGCGGGGCTTCGACGCAGTTCGCGGCGGTGCCTTTGAACCTTATGCACGGCGGCAAGGCGGATTATATCGTAACGGGTAACTTCGCCAAAAAGGCGTGGCAGGAAGGCAAGCTTTACGGCGAGGCGGTAAAGATAGGCGACAGCTCGGACAAGGTTTATACATATATACCCGACGTCGACAAGCTCGACTACACCGACGGCGCGGACTACGTTCATATAACCTCCAACAATACGATTTTCGGGTCGAGATACTCAAAGCTGCCCAAATGCAAGGCGCCGCTGGTTGCGGATATGTCTTCGGAAATATTTTCGCGGGAAATAAACGTATCCGACTTCGGCGTAATTTACGCAGGCGCGCAGAAAAATCTGGCGCCCGCGGGCGTGACTATCGTCATAGCGAAACGTTCTTTGATACAGGAGCCGCTCGCAATATGTCCCACCATGCTGCGCTGGAAGGTGCAGGACGAAAACGGTTCACTCTACAACACCCCTCCCGCCTTCTCGATTTATATGGCGAAGCTCGTTCTTGAAAACCTCAAAGAAAAGGGCGGCGTAAAGGCCATACAGCAAGTGAACGAATACAAAGCAAAGCTTTTATACGACTTTATAGACAACTCGAAGCTGTACAAAAACAACATCCTACCCGAATTCCGCTCGATAATGAACGTGCCTTTCGTTACGGGCAGCGAGGAGCTCGACGCAAAATTCGTCGCGGAAGCCAAGAAAGCGGGGCTCGTATCGCTTAAAGGCCATCGCCTTGTAGGCGGCATGCGCGCTTCCATTTACAACGCGATGCCCGTCGACGGCGTGAAGGCGCTCATTGAATTCATGAAGAAATTCGAAACGGAGAACAAATAAAATGAAGATACTCAAATTAAACGCAATAAGCCCCGTCGCGGACGAAATATTCTCAAAATACGAATACACGGATAGCTGCGCTTCGCCCGACGGCGTTATGGTGCGTTCAGCCAATATGGCTGATTTCCCCGTAACGGATAATCTTTTAGCGGTGGCGCGCGCGGGCGCGGGCACAAACAATATCCCCTCCGCCGAATACGCCGAAAAGGGCATAGTCGTTTTCAACACCCCCGGCGCGAATGCAAACGCCGTAAAGGAGCTGGTTATATGCGAGCTGTTTTTAGGCGGCAGAAACATAACCGACGCTATCGACTGGGTAAAAACGCTTAAAGGCGAGGGCGAAAACGTAGGCAAGCTCGTCGAAAAGGGCAAAAGCAAATTCGTCGGCTGCGAAATAGCCGGAAAGACGCTCGGGGTAATAGGGCTGGGCGCGATAGGCGTTATGGTCGCGAACTCCGCCGCAGCGCTCGGAATGAAGGTAATCGGCTTCGACCCCTACCTTTCCACCCCCAACGCCGTCGCGCTTACCTCCGACGCCAAGCTCGTTTCCTCCCGCGACGAAATCTACAAAAAAGCAGATTTTATAACCCTACACGTGCCTTTGAACGCCGAAACAAAGGGAATGATAAACGCCGAAACAATTAAGAAAATGAAGGACGGCGCGGTTATCATAAACAACTCGCGCGGGGAGCTTGCGGACACCTCCGCCGTTATCGACGCGCTTGAGGGCGGGAAGCTTGCAAGGTATATAACCGACTTCCCCGTTGCGGAGCTGATAGGCGTTAAAAACGCGGTATGCGTGCCCCACCTCGGCGCGAGCACGCCCGAGGCAGAGGACTACTGCGCGGTTATGGCGGCGAGGCAGCTGACCGATTATATCGAAAACGGAAACATTAAAAACAGCGTAAACTATCCCGCCGTAAGCATGCCCAAGGAGAGCGCGGCGCGCGTGTGCATACACCACAGAAACATAAAGGAAATTCTGTCGAAGCTTTTGACGGTTATTTCCTCCTACGGCATTAACGTGGCGAATATGCAGGACGCTTCGAAGGGCGAGTATGCGTATCTTATATGCGACCTCGACGAAGTGCCTAACGCGGAATGTATCGAAAAGCTGCGTAAAATAAGCGGCGTTATCAAAGTAAGATTGCTGTAAAGATTGCCGTAAAATGGAATAAAATACGACCTCCGCGCGCATAATAAATTAAAAACATTTGCGCGGAGGCTTTTTATGGCTAAACGGAAAATAACTAAACTGACCGACGAACAATATTATCAATATATAATGAGTCTGAAAGACGACGGCGCGCCGTGCGTAAAGGACGGCGAAACCGTGACGGCGGAAAGTCCGGTAAAGCCCGACGAAAACAAAAAAAGCGAATAATTATCCCGCCCGCGCTTCTGCGCGGGCGGGATTTTCTGTTTAACGTATTTACCT
>DOCD01000084.1 GCA_003503945.1 Clostridiales bacterium
CTACCGACTGAGCCACAGCAGCAAAATTTAACTTACTTGAATATTATATTTTAAATAAATGCTATTGTCAATTCATTTTTACCTTTAATAATAAAAAAATGGTGCAAAAAAAATGCAAAATAACGATTTACAAAAAGTTGCGTTAAGAGTTTCGTTAATTACGATTATAATAAATGCGGGTTTATCTTTATTCAAACTATTTGCCGGAATTTTCGGCAATTCATACGCGCTGATTTCCGATGCAGTTCACTCCGCTTCGGACGTTTTTTCTACGATTATCGTTATTATCGGCGTAAAAATTTCAGCTAAAAAAGCCGACAAAAATCATCCGTTCGGGCACGAAAGATTCGAATGCGTAGCAGCAATTTTACTCGCCGCGGTTTTGTTTGCCACTGGGGCAGGCATAGGGTATTCAGGCGTAAGCAACATTGTTACGGGCGAATATAAAAACTTTGCCGTGCCGGGAGTTATCGCGCTTGTTGCCGCCGCCCTCTCTATCGTAGTAAAAGAAGCTATGTTCTGGTATACCTACGCCGCGGCTAAAAAAGTCAACTCTTCCGCGCTTAAAGCAGACGCGTGGCACCATCGCTCCGATTCGCTTTCGTCAATCGGAAGTCTTGTCGGCGTAATAGGCGGATTGTGCGGCGTAAAAATACTCGACTCGATTGCCTGCCTCGTAATTTGTCTTTTTATACTTAAAGCGGCAATTGATATTTTTATCGACGCCGTCAAGAAAATGACAGACGAAGCCTGCGACGATAAAACGGAAAACGAAATAAGAGAGTTTATTTTATCCTGCGAAGGCGTAATCAGGATAGACAGCCTTATGACAAGAATGTTCAGCAATAAAATTTACGTCATCGCCGAAATTGCATGCGACAGAAATCTGCCGCTTTACGACGCACACGAAATAGCCGAAAGCGTGCACGGCGGAATCGAGCAAAACTTCCCCGCAGTCAAACACGTAACCGTTCACGTTAATCCGTACGACAAAGACGCCCCTTCGCCACCAGAGGGAAACAATAACCAAACCCCGACTTAAAAAGTCGGGGTTTTTGTCAGTCGATTTTTATAACGTCGTCATCGTCGGAAATAAAATCCGGAAGCTCGAAGCCGTCCTCGGTAACCGAAGGCTTTTGCGGCTCGGGGTCGGCAGAAGGCTTCTTTTCGGAGCCGCCGTCCTCTTCTACGTATTCATCTCTGCGGTAAAGGTAATTCGCGTCCTCCTCATCCTCGGACAAAAGCGAATTATTAAGTTCGGCAAGCTGCGCCATAAGTTCGTCGTAATCGGGCAATTCGTCGATAGAATTCAGCTTAAATCTCTTTAAAAAATTATCGGTCGTTGCGTAAAGAATCGGCTTGCCTATCGCGTCTTTCCTTCCGCAAGGTACAATCATCCCGAGTTCGAGCAAGGTATGTATAGCATAATCGCAGCTGACCTGCCGAATTTCTTCGAGCTCCGGCTTCGTTATAGGCTGTTTATATGCTATTAAAGCCGCGCACTCCAAAATCGTTTTTGTAAATTCTTTTTCCTTAATCGGTGTAAGCACGTCCGAGACGGGGGTTTTATAGTCGGGATTAGTTGCAAATTGAAGCTTACCGTTAAAAGTAAGCAAATGAATGCCGCAAGTGCCGCAATACCTTTCTTTAAGCTCGCTTACACTCTGGTTGACTTCTTTTAACGTGCAACCTAACTTTTCGATAATATATTTCACGGGAACGGCTTCACCCGAAGCAAACACGATCGCCTCAATTATATTCGTCAAATTGTTCACTGTCTACTTCCTTTAAATCCCAGTCGGGATTAAGTTTAATATTTATCTGCCCGAAAGCCTGAGTCTGGACTACGTTTATAAATTGATGTTTAAGCATTTCAAGAAGCGCCTGAAAGGTCGTAATAATTTCATTCCTCGAAAACGTTACGAACAGGCTGTCGAAAGTCACTTCCTTTTTCTCTACGAGCCTGTCGCGAATAAACGCGACCTTTTCTTCCACGGTGTGCTCGTCTTTTGGTATTTCCTTTATATTTTCCTTTTCTCGGTGCATACTTTCGTTGCGAAGCATAAGGTTGGCGAAAGCTTCTAAAAGCGCGTGCACGTTAAAATCTTTATAAACGATTTTTACTTTACTGAAATCGGTGTCCGGATCTTTGTAATAATAGCCTATCGTTTCAAGGTCTTTGAGCTTCGGAGTTTCTCCCTTTATAAGCTCGTACTCGCGCTGTTTGAGCTGTTCGATAAGCGCCTGCTCCTCTTCGTCGCCGCCGCCCATTTCTTCGCCTGCGACCTCGACTGCGGGAACCATACTCTTTGACTTTATGTAGATTATCTGCGCGGCAAGCGCAAGGTACTCGCTCTCTTTATCAACGTCCCTGTGAGGTTGAGTTTTCATAAACTCGATATAGTCGAGAAATTGCTCCGTTACTTTGGATACGAAAATATCCTCGATCCTTATCTGCGCAATATTTATAAGGTGCAGCAGAAGGTCAAGCGGGCCTTCGAAATCGTCGAGAACAGTATTGTAATCGACAACCGATTCAAAATTATCAATATACTTACCGTCTGTCATAATCCCCCTAAACCGACAGGCAACCCGAAAATCACATTCCAGAGCGCCGTAATAGGAAAACCTACAATATTAAGCGCAAACCATTGCACATAGCCGAGTATGTTGAAATATTTCAAAAATTCAAGTTCCGCGTATCTTGCGACTCTGCCGCAGATAAAGCTTTCCAAAACAAGCCCGATAAGAATATACTGACCGTAATTTCTCAGAAATCTGCGAACGGGATTTATTTCGCGCGTAAGCGACTCCACCACTCTGAATCCGTCAAGCGGATTGAAGGGCAAAAGGTTGAACATAAATACCGAAAGGCTGTAAAGAAAAATCAGATAAAACGATTGATCGAAAAAATCGAGAATATACGCCGCAGCCGTCGTCTGGGGAGAACAATAAATTTCAATCAGTAAAAACAGCGGATAAGCGAGAAAAGCTATTATATAGTTGGTAACAACGCCCGCAATCGCCGTTGTAAACAGCCCCTTTCTGTAATGTCTGAAATTATAAGGGTCAATGGGCACGGGCTTAGCCCAGCCGAACCCCGTAAATATACACAGGATTATTCCTATCGGGTCAATGTGTTTTATGGGATTGAGCGTCATTCTGCCGTACATTTTTGCCGTTGCATCGCCGTTTTTGTAGGCGATAAAAGCGTGCGCAAACTCGTGCGGAACAAATACGAACAGTACCGCGACAACTCCTGCAAGAATGTATAAAATTTCATTTACAAACAAATTCATTATTTCAACCGTTCCGGAATTAAATCGTTTCTTATAATATCCTCATATGACTGCGGCTTTACTACGTACTCAGCTTCACCGTTTTGTACGAAAATTACGGGAGGAATCGGGTTCCTGTTATAATTGCTGGCCATGGAATAATTGTACGCGCCGGTGGAAAGCACGGCCAAAACGTCCCCTCGTTTTACCTGCGGCATACTGACGTCGGCGGCTATAACGTCGCCGCTTTCACAGCACTTGCCCGCGATAGTTACCTTTTGCGTGCAATTTTCATCGGCTTTGTCAACTATCAGCGCAGTGTAATCAGCCCTGTACAGCGCGTATCTCGGATTTTCGAACATACCGCCGTCCACCGCAACATACGTTTTTATGCCTGCGATTTCCTTGACGGAGCCCACGGTATACAGCGTGATACCCGCTTCGCCGACAATCGAGCGCCCCGGCTCTATCACAAGAT
>DOCD01000001.1 GCA_003503945.1 Clostridiales bacterium
TTCAAGCGCCGCGGCTGCTTTATTTACGGCAATCACACCGCATATATGCTCGACGCGACAAACCCCACGTATATCGCTTTTCCACGCCCCGCCGACGTTATAGTAAACGCCGACGCTACGTCGATTACGGGTTTAAGGGGGGTTATGCGCACGCTGGGCGCGCTGCCCATACCCGAAGATTTCCACCTTATGACTAAGTTCAACACGGCGATAACCACCGCTATCGAAAAAAAGCACTGGGTGGCGATTTATCCCGAAGCGCACATCTGGCCGTACTGCACGAAGATACGTAATTTTTCGCACGTGTCGTTCAACTACCCCGTAAAGTGCGGCGCGCCGGTTTTCGCGTATACTATGACGTATAAAAAGCGCAAGCGCGGCAAACGCCCCAAAAGAATTGTTTACGTCGACGGACCCTTTTACGCCGATAAGACCTTATCCCCGAAGGAAGCCGTTAAAAAGCTGCGCGACGAGGTGTACGAAGCTATGTGCCGCCGAGCCGAGCTATCCGACTGCGAATACGTCGAATACGTCTATAAACCCGACGAAAATCAAGCCTGACGGCTTGATTTTTATTTTGCTTTGTGTTAAAATTCAGTTAATGAAATTTACCGAACTCAAAAACGATATCGCGGACGGCGCGAAAAACATTTACCTTCTCGAAGGGGACGACGCGTACTTTCTTTTAAAGGGCGAACAAATGATAAAGTCCGCCTTTCTGGAGAACGCCGAACTCAACTTTTCCGCGTTCGACGGGGAAACGCTCAAAGGCGGGGCGATAACCTCGCTTACCTCCGCGCTGGAAAGCTTTCCGTTTATGGCGCCTAAGAGGATTGTAAAGGTTACGGATTTTTATCCCACCGAAAGCGAATACGACAAATTCCTTAAAAATACGTTCGAAAACTTTCCGCCGACCTCGATACTTATAATCGTAAACCACGGCGGCAAAAAATCAGATTTGAAGCGAAAGGGCTGCATAACCTACGTCGACTGCAACCGCGCCGACGAGGAAACGGTGGCTAAATGGGCGTATCTCACGTTCAAACGCGCGGGCATAACCTGCCCCGTCGATGCGTGCACCGCGATAGCGCGTTACTGCCTGTGCAATATGTCGCGCGTCGCGCTCGAAGTGGAAAAGCTTATCGATTACAAGGGCTCGGGCGCGCTCACCCGCGAGGAGGTGGAAGACTTCGTCTATAAGGACGCCGACTACCGCATTTACGAAATGACTAACGCAATCGCCCGCCGCGACTACGATAAATACCTCTCTATACAGTCCGACCTGTGCCGTAAAAACGGCGACGAAACGAGCCTGATGTCGGGGCTTTTCTCGTATTTCAAAAACCTTCTGACAATAGCCGAATCCCGCGGAAGCGACGCGGAGCTTGCCCGTATTCTGAAGATGAAGGAGTACGGAGTTAAGAAGAGCCGCGAGCAGGCTTATTCGATAGGCGCGGAAAAACTCAAAGCTTACGTTACGGCTGTATATTCGGCGCTTGCGGACATAAAGGGGGGAATTACGACCCCGCAGAGCGGGCTTATGAAAATCAACGCAACCATTTTTTTCGGATAATAAAAAAATAAAGGCGGTCAAACGCTTTATTTTTTTTTGCAAAGATTATATAATAGTTATATACGGTTTTTTTCGGAGAAAGACAAATGTCGCGTTGGTCTGAACTTAAAGAGTTAATAATTAAAAATTTCGGCGCAAACGGATTTGCCGACAGATGGCTTACGTACGTACTGCAATTCGTTCTGTTCGCCGTTTTATTCTACCTGATGTTCAAGGTTCTCAAAAGCAACAAGGCGGGCAAGTTCATAGGCGTCGTCGTGTTTTTCGTCGTTTTAAGCGGCGTTATGCTCGCTTTCACGAAAGATATCGACTCCGGCATATTATTGATAATAATAGCTCTCGTCGCGACGCTTATTTTCACTATGTTCAATACCGAAATCAAGCGCACGCTTCTTGACGCAGGGGTTAAAAAGAGCAAGGCGGAGCCCGTAACGGTTACCGGCGTCGAGCTCATTATGGACGAAATCGTCCGCGCCGTTCAGAATATGTCGAAAAACGACATAGGCGCGCTTATAGTGCTTTCCAACGACAATTTACCCGAAGGCATAATAGAAAGCGGCACGATAATCAACGCTCAGATAACCTCGCAGATGGTGGAGGCGGTGTTCTATCCAAAGGCGCCCCTGCACGACGGCGCGCTCGTTATCGAGGGCAACAGGCTGTATGCGGCGGGCTGCTTTCTGCCGCTCGCGCAGGACGAAAGGTTGCCCAAAGAAATGGGCAGCCGCCACCGCGCCGCGCTGGGTGTTACTATGGTAGCAAGCGTAACGGCGATAGTCGTTTCCGAGGAAACGGGTATAATATCGATAGTCAAAAACGGCGTAATCAAAAAGAAGTACGCCGACGCAACCGACATAAAGGAAGCGCTGAGCGATTACTATTGGTCGGATTTGACGGCGGAGGCTGACGTATGAAAAAGTTGGGGCAATTTTTCAAGGATTTATTCACCAAAAACATACCGCTTAAATTGCTTGCGGTCGGGCTTGCCGTGCTCACGGTATTCCTGTTGAATTTGCAGTAAATTATGGATACGATAAAAATACCCGAAATACTTTTGCCGAAAAACGCGGATATGACCCTATGGGCGGTCAACGCGTGCGACCAGTTCACTTCCGATAAAGATTACTGGGAGAGCCTCGAAAATATCGTCGGAAACAGCGTAAGCACGCTCAGGCTGATTTTCCCCGAAATCTATTTAAACGACAACCCCGATAAGCGCATCGCGGATATAAACCGCACTATGCGCGCCTATCTCGACGGCGGCGTGTTCGAAGAGGTTTCGGGCGGATTTATTCTCGTGGAGAGAAATACCCGTTCGGACACGCGCACGGGCATAGTGCTTGCAATCGATTTGGAGGACTACTCGTTCGAGCGCGGCGCAAAAACGCCCGTCCGTTCGACCGAGGCAACCATTCTCGAAAGGATACCGCCCCGCGTGAAAATCCGCAGCGAGGCGCCCGTCGAGCTTCCGCATATAATGCTTTTGTACGACGATAAGAAAAACAGCGTTTTAAAAAGCGTAAAGCGCGGAAAGGTGTTGTACGATTTTGAGTTGAATATGGGCGGCGGCAGCGTTAAGGGCACGTTTATTGAAAACGCCGAAGAGGTTAAAAGCAAGTTTTATTCGCTTGCGAAAAACACGAACTTTTTGTTCGCCGTCGGCGACGGAAACCATTCGCTGGCTACGGCAAAGACGTGCTGGGACAATTTAAAGAGCACCCTTTCGGAGAGTGAAAAAAAGGTTCACCCCGCAAGGTTCGCCCTTTGCGAAGCGGTGAATATTTACGACGGGGCGCTTTGCTTCGAGCCCATTCACAGACTCGTAAAAACGCGCGAAACCGAAAAATTTATTTCGGGGCTTAAAACGTGCGGCGGCAAAAAAGCGTATTTACTCTGCGGCGGCAAAAGGACGGAAATTCCCTTTTTAGACGACGTGCCCGAGGGCATACGGCGGCTCGATAAATACATAAAGGAGTTTATCGCCGAAAACGGCGGCAAGGTCGACTATATTCACGGGCTCGACGAACTTGAAAAATTTACCGCGGAGGGAGGAGTCGGCGTCGCGCTTCCCGCAATCGGAAAGAATGATTTTTTCTCGCTTATAGCTTCGGGCGGAAATCTGCCGAGAAAGACTTTTTCAATGGGCGAGGGCAACGAAAAACGGTACTATATAGAAGCGAAAAAAATAAAGTAGCTTAATTTTCGGGACGAAAAATATGTCTGTTAAAGTATGTAAATTCGGCGGCACGTCCATGGCGGACGCAGGCGTTATAGCCGAAGTCAAAAAGATAATAGAAAGCGACGAGGAGCGCCGTTTTATCGTCGTATCCGCGCCCGGTAAAAGGTATTCGGGCGACTCTAAGGTCACCGACCTTTTATACAAGTGTCACGAGGAGCTTAAAAAGCGTAAAAATTGCAAAAAAAGCTTCGAGGCGGTTCGCTCGCGCTTTACCGATATCGCGGGGCGGCTCAACTTAAAGCTTGATATAAACGCAGTGCTCGACGAGACGGAAGAGAGAATAGTTAAGGAAAACAGCGAGCAGTTCACCGCTTCCCGCGGGGAGTATCTTTCCGCGCGGATTGTGGCGGAGGTACTCGGCGCGGAGTTTATCGACGCGGAAAAGGTGGTTTTTTTCAACGAGGACGGAACATTCAACGGCGAAAGGACGTACAGGGAAATAAGCGCCGCGGTCACGGGGCTTAAAAAGGCGGTTTTCCCCGGCTTTTACGGCGTTGATCCGGAGGGCAGGGTAAGGACTTTTTCGCGCGGCGGCTCGGATATTTCGGGCGCGATAGTCGCGCGCGCCGTTCACGCCTCGCTGTACGAAAACTGGACGGACGTTTCGGGTTTTTTAGCCTGCGACCCGCACATAGTCGACAGCCCCAAGGGCATTAAAACGCTGTCGTATAAGGAACTCAGGGAGCTCAGCTATATGGGCGCGAACGTGCTTCACAGCGAGTCTATCTTTCCCGTCCGCAAAGCGAATATTCCCATTTGCATAAAGAACACGTTCAGACCGGACGACGAGGGCACCACCATAGTCCCCACGTCGCGTTACATACCCAGTGGCAATACCGTAACGGGCATTGCCGGCAAAAAGAATTTTACGGTTATCTTTATAGAAAAATCGCTTATGAACGCCGAAATCGGCTTCATAAGGCGCGTGCTTTCGGTTATCGAGGACGAGAGGGTTGCCGTCGAGCATATCCCGTCGGGCATAGATACGATGTCGCTGCTTATTGAAAGCGACGAGCTTGCAAACTACAAGCTCGAACGTATCCTCGACGGCATTAAGTACGCCGTCGAACCCGATATTATCCGCGTTATCGAAAACATCGCGCTCATAGCTACCGTAGGGCACGGAATGTCCTGCTCGGTCGGAACGTCCGCAAGGCTTTTCAACGCAATCGCCGCGGCGGATATCAACATAAAGATGATTGACCAGGGCTCGAGCGAGCTCAACATCATAGTCGGCGTCAAAAACGACGACTACGAGCGCTGCATAAGGGCGATTTATCAGGAATTTTTCGTTAACAGAGGTATATAAAATGCACTTGCTTGCGGGCGCCGTCAGCCGAATGGACGGGATTATCCTTGCCGTGCTCTGCGCGATGATATGCGTTTTCGTGCTTGTGGATATAATCCTCGTGCTGTCCCTTCACAGGCAGAACAAAAAGCTTGCCGAAGCGGAGCAAAAGCCCGCCCCGCCCGACGATGAGGCGGATTCGGATAATAATTGACAAATATTTGAAAAAAAGTATAACAAACCGAACAAAACACAATATATTGTACGCTTAAAAAAATTAACGCACAATATTTTGTGTTTTTTTATTGACAAAAGCATTGCCTTATGGTACAATACTTTCGTAATTAAAAAGCAATACGGCGACTGACGAGTTTGCGGATAAACCGCAAGGAAGCCGTATTTGTTAAAAG
>DOCD01000105.1:0-151 GCA_003503945.1 Clostridiales bacterium
CGGCTTGAAATAGGCTGCGGAAAGGGCAAATTCGTTTGTGAAACCGCAGCGCTCAACCCCGATATAAATTTCGTCGCGTGCGAAAAAATTTCGAACGTGCTGATTGACGCGTGCGAAAGGGCAAAAGCGGAAAAACTCAAAAACGTATATT
>DOCD01000105.1:432-6008 GCA_003503945.1 Clostridiales bacterium
AAAACGTATATTTTCTGAACTGCGCCGCGGAGGTTTTGGAAAAGTATTTCAAGCCTTGCTCGGTATCAGTGATATACCTCAATTTTTCCAACCCGCTTCCCAAAGAGGGCTATAAAAAGCAGAGGCTTACCCACCCGCGTTTTCTCGGCATATACCGAAACATTTTAAAGGACGGCGGCACGATAGCGCAGAAAACCGACGATAAGGACTTTTACGAATTTTCGCTTGAAAGCTATAAGGCGGCGGGGTATAAAATCCTGAACGTGTGCGAGGACTTAAAAAACAACCCCGTTTCGGGCGACGTGGAAACCGAGCACGAAAAGCTGTTTAAAGAGCGCGGAAAGGCGATTTACCGAATAGTTGCGGAGGTCTGACGGGTTTGATTTGGCTTTGGGTAACTTTGGCTGCGGCCGCGTTTGCGGCTTTAACGGCTGTTTTCGTTTGGTTCAATAACCGCTGTATAAAAACGACGCGGTACAGGGTGGAAATACCCGATTCGCCGAAGCTCAAAATCGTGCATTTATCCGATTTGCACGGTAAAGCTTTCGGGCGCGGAAATTCAAAGCTTGTTGCAAGGGTCAAAGCGGAAGCGCCCGATTTTATCGCGTTTACGGGGGATATAATTCATCTGTATACGCCGAAGAATAAAGAGGTCGCGCTGGCGGCGGTAAGCGCGCTTAAAGAAATCGCCCCCTTTATCTACGTTGCGGGCAACCACGAAATGCGCAACAAGGGTTACAGATTTTTAAGAAGGGATTTGAAGGAAGCGGGCGCGGAAGTGCTCGACGATAACACGGCCCTCGTTTCGGGGATAACCGTTGTCGGGCTCAACGGCGCGTCTCTTCGTAACGATAAAATAAATAAAATAACGCCCGACGTTTCGCCGAAAATTCTTCTCGCGCACGAGCCGCAGTTTTTCGAAAAATACGCGCGGGCGGGTTACGACCTCGTTCTGTGCGGGCACGCGCACGGCGGGCAGTGGCGCATACCCTTTACGGGCGTGGGGCTGTACGCGCCGGGGCAGGGCAAATTTCCGAAATATACCTCGGGCGTGCATACCGACGGAAAAACGAAAATGATAATTTCCCGCGGGCTGGGCAACTCGGAGTTTCCGCTCCGCCTTTTCAACCGCCCCGAAATTGTTGTAATAGAAATAAATTGATAATAACCCCCGCCGTCCGAAAGACGGCGGGGTTGAAATTTATTATTTATTTGATAAGCAGCGCAAGCGCGGCTTTTATGAGGTGCAGCTTGTTTTCGCCCTGTTCGAGCACCATACTCGACTTACCGTCGATAACGTCCTCGGTGACCTCTATCCCGCGGGAGGCGGGCAGGGGGTGCATAAACGCGGCGTTGTGCTTGGCAAGCCCCATAAGCGCGTTGTTTACCTGATAGGGGCGCAAAATTTCGCGTTCCTTTTCGGATACGGGCGAGTGGTACAGATAGCTGTCCGTATACACGACGTCGGCGTTGCGCACTGCCTCTGCGGGGTTGTCGGTCACCAAGATGTTCCCGTATTGCTCCGCGTGCTGCAAATGAACGGGGTTAATGCTGAACTCGGCGGGCGAGCATAGCGCAACCTCCATACCGCACTTAATCGCGCCCATAATCAGCGATACGGCGGTGTTTTCGCCCTTGCCCACGTATGCGATTTTAAGCCCTTCCAGCTTGTTTTTCTTTTCCCATATGGTAAAAAGGTCGCAAAGGGTTTGAAGCGGGTTGAAATCCTCGTTGGAGGAATTTATTATCGTAAGCGGCGATACCGCGCAGAATTCGTCGATGTTGGTCTGGTCGATGCCGCGGGTTACGAGCGCCGCTACGCCGTAACGGTAAATAACGTTAACGATATCCTTTATATTTTCGCCCGCGTTCATATCCTTATGGCTGTAAGGCAGGCTGACGCACGTTCCGCCCAGCTGGCGTATGCCTATTTCGAGCGCGGAGCGCATTCTCAGCGAGGTATCGCCGAAAAGCAGCGCGACGGTAACGTCGTTTAAAATATTCGTGCGTTCGTGCGCGGTGAATTTGGCTTTCATAGCTTTGGTTGCGTATAAAAGCTCGAAAATTTCTTCCGTGGAGTAATCCGCAAGTTTTGTCAGATGCTTTTTGTCGAGCCCGTAGGAGGGAATGTAACGATTTATATCCATATATTTCCTTTCGCGAAAATCCGCTTCGCGTATTTCCTTTCGCGAAAATCCGCTTCGCGTATTTTCGCGAGTTTTGTTTTGTCGTAAAATCGCTTAACGGCGGAAATAAATCCCGCCTTGCGATTTTTCGGCAATATAAATTTTAAACTATTATATCACAAGTTTAATATTATTTCAACTGTTTGACCGTGAGAAGGCGCAACCGCAGTAATTTTGCCTGTAAAGGGCGTACTTTTCGCTCAGTTTAAGGCTGTTTAAATAACCGTCGCGTTTTTTAAAGTCGGAGTAAAGCCATTTCGCGTTGCCGCGCGCCACGCTTTTTCCGATTTCGTTCAAAAGGCGCGCGTTTTTCAAAGGGCTTAAAGTAAGGGTGGTAGTAAAGTAATCCCAGCCGCCCGCCGCGGCGAACTCCGCCGTCTTTTCAAGCCGTAGCTTAAAGCAGACCTCGCAGCGCTTTCCGCCCTCTTTTTCTTTTTCGAGCCCTTTTACCCGACTGTAAAACTCGGCGGTATCGTGGTCGCAGTCGGCGGCTTCCGCCCAGCCCGTAATTTCGATAAGCCTCAAAAGCTCGTTCTTTCTTTTTAAATATTCTTTGTCGTCGATGTTGGGATTATAGAAAAAAACGGTTATATCGAAGTAATCTTTCAGCCTTTCGAGGCAGGCGGAGGAGCAGGGCGCGCAACAGCAGTGCAAAAGAAGTTTTTTTCTGCCGTCAAGCTTTTCTATTTGTTCCTGCATAAGCTTATCGTAGTTTTGCGCGTTCATAAATAAAGTTTATCACTTCCGCAATCAAAAAACAACAAAAATTAATTTTAAAATTTTAACATTTAACCCTTTTTAATGTTGGTAAATAAATAAAATTATGGTAAAATGTATTGAGAACGGTTTTTTGACCTCATCCGTCTTGACCCTGCGGTCAAGCCACCTTCCCCATAGGGGAAGGCTGTAATTAAGCATATACGGAGCGTTTTATGGCAAGTTTAAAGTTAAACGGCGTGAATAAAGTGTACCCCTCGGGCAGTCTTGCGCTGCATAATATCAATCTCGAAGCGAAGGACAAGGAATTCCTTGTGATTGTCGGCGGCGAGGGCAGCGGCAAATCCACCCTGTTAAGAGTAATCGCCGGGCTCGAAGAGCTTACCTCGGGCGAAATTTTTATCAGCGACAAGGACGTGACGGAGTTCGCGCCCAAGGACAGGGATATCACTATGGTTTTCAAAAGCGATGCCCTTTATCCGAACATGACCGTATTCGAAAATATGGCGTACGGACTGCGTGTGCGCAAGGCTCCGCAGACGCTTATAGAGCAGCGCGTTAAATCCGCCGCGGCGATTTTGGGGCTGGAAAGCGTTCTTTACCGCAAGCCTAAAATGCTCAGCGCGGCGCAGAAGCAGCGCGTGGCGATAGCCCGCTCGATTGTAAGGGAGCCCAGACTGTACCTGTTCGACGAGCCGCTTTCGGGGCTCGACGATAAGCTTAAAGGCGAGCTTTTAAACATAATTATCAATATGCAGGCGAGGATGCAGGGCACTTTTATCTACTCCACCAAAAACGTGGCGGAGGCGATGACGATAGGCACCCGCGCAGTCGTGCTCAAAAACGGCATAGTTCAGCAAATAGATACCCCCGCAAACCTCTACGATTATCCCGTAAACGCGTACGTGGCTTTTTATATCGGCGCGCCTACGATTAACTTTATTAACGATGCCGAAATACAAAAGACGGAAGAAGGTTTCTTCGTTGCGGGCGGCGGGTTGAAAATACCTTTAACCGAAAAAATACGGGCAAGGTTCGAAAGGCTCGAAGAGTATGCGGGCACGGGCAAGCGGGTTATCGCGGGCATTCGCCCCGAGGACGCGCGCTGCGGCGCCGAGGGCTTCGAGACGACTTGCGCGGAAGTTAAAGGGGACGGCGAAAACGCATTCGCCGAATGCGACGTAAACGGGGTAAGCTTTGTCGTATCCTGCGGCGAAAAAACCGAAAAGGGCGCAAAGGTGAAGGTAAGCGTCGACGCGGACAGGCTGTATCTGTTCGACGCGGAAACTAGGCTCACGCTTTTGTCGCGCGACGGCGGATACGTTAAAACCGAATATGCGGAAGCCGACTATATTCCCCCGACCTTCGCCGAGGAAGAGGCGATTGTAAAGAGGAAGCCCGAAAAAAACCAGAAAAAGAAATAATATAAAGACCCCCTTAAAACGGGGGTCTTGCGTTTAAAACGACGCAAAATTGTAAATACTTAAAATAATTAACGGCGCGCGCAAAAATCACATTTTTTGCAAGCGCACTCAATAAATCACGGAAATTATCGCGCGCAGAACAGCGCGAGAATTTCGTGAGGGTAAATTGTATGTGGGAAGTTATTTTAGATGCGTTTTTGGATACGCTTATCGTTCTGCCTTTCCTTATAATTATCTATATACTCATAGAGTTTCTGGAACACAGGACGACGTTCACGCGCAATCACAAAATTTTACAGGGCAATATCGCCCCTTTGATAGGCTCCGCGACGGGGCTTATTCCGCAGTGCGGATTTTCAGTTATGGCGGCAAAGCTTTACGATAAAGGGCTTATCCGCACGGGTACATTGCTTGCGGTGCTGCTTGCGACCTCCGACGAAGCGTTCATAATACTTTTATCGAGCGGCGAAGCCGCCGCCGCGATAATGCCGCTCGTGGCTATTAAGCTTATTGTCGGCATCGGCGTGGGGTACTTCGTCAACTTCGTGTACACCGCCGAAAAGCTTTCCGAGGGCGACCCCGAAGAAATCCACGCGTATTCCTGCGGGCGTGAGCACGATGGGGTTAGCGATATAAAGGTATACCTTTTAAACCCCTTGCGTCATGCGCTTATGATAGCCTTCTATCTTTTGCTCGTCAACCTCATTTTCGGCTTCGTCATAGCGGAAATCGGCGAGGACAAAATCGCCGCGTCGATGATAGGCGGGATATACTTCCAGCCGTTTATAACCGCGCTCATAGGGCTTATCCCCAACTGCGCTTCGAGCGCCATTATAACGGGTACGTTTATCCACGGCGGGATAACCTTCGGCAGCTGCGTGGCGGGGCTTTGCTCCAATGCGGGACTCGGGCTTGTGGTGCTTTTCAGAAACACTAAAAAGATAAAAAGGAACGTCATACTAACCGTAACGCTGTACGCGGTGTCGGCGGTAACGGGGCTTATAATAAACTGTTTGTCTCTGCTGTTTTAATTGAAAAAGCACTGTAAAATAAGTTGACTTGCATAATTTTCTTTGTTATAATTTAACGGTATTATGTGCGACGGCGAAGGCAGGTGAAAAGGAATGTCAACGATAAAAGTAGGCGAAAACGAATCGGTTGAAAGCGCGTTGAGGCGTTTTAAAAGAAAGTGTTCGCGCGACGGTATAATCGGCGATTTGCGTAAAAAAGAGTTTTACGAATCCCCCTC
>DOCD01000089.1:0-186 GCA_003503945.1 Clostridiales bacterium
CCCCCTGCGCAAGGGGGAGGGGCAGGGGTGGGGGCCGCCCCCGCAACCCTCCCGAAATTTCTGTCCGAAAGAGAAAGCCGCGGCTTAAAGCCTGCGGGCAGGGCGGCGGTGGAAGAGCTTGACAGGCTTAAAATAATAGTTGATATTTCCCACTTGTCCGACGGCGGCGCGGAAGAAATTTTAACG
>DOCD01000089.1:502-7987 GCA_003503945.1 Clostridiales bacterium
CCCCCGCCGTAGCCAGCCATTCGGGCGCTTTCGGCGCGTGCGGGGTTTCGCGCAACCTTACCGACGAGCTTATAAAAAAAATCGCCGACTGCGGCGGGGTTATCGGCATATATTATTGCAAGGATTTTTTAGGCGAAGGCGACACTTTCGCCCGCGTGTTCGCTCATTTGCAGCATATAATTCGCGTCGGCGGCGAGGACGTAATCGCTTTGGGCAGCGACTTCGACGGCATACCCGCGCCGCCGGGGCTCGAAAGCTGCGAAAGGGTACCAGCCCTTTTGGATTATTTATACAGCCGCGGTATGGGCGCGGCTGCCCTCGAAAAGCTGTGCCATAAAAATTTCGCGCGGGTGTTTAAAGAGGTGTGCGGTTAATCCGCTTTAAAAAATATAATAAAAGCCCCGCAACGAAAGTTGCGGGGCTTCCCTTTTCAAATAAAAAACTTATGCCCTTTCAACCGATTTAAGGCATCTCGCGCATACGTATCCCGTAACGGTTTTTCCTTCCGCAACGTACGATACTTTCTGGACGTTCGCTTTGAAAGTCCTTCTCGTTCTTCTCTTGGAATGGCTCACGTTGTTGCCCGACGTCTGACCTTTTCCGCAGACAGTACATACTCTCGACATATATTTACACCTCCGTGCGATTAACTGAAAATAAACCGTTTACGAATAACGGCTTTAATAATATAGCACGCGGCAAATAAAAAATCAATCAAAAACGGCGTTAAAGTTTAATTTTTTTTGTTTTTTCCAAAATAATTTAAGGGAATTGCAAAATATTCTTGCAAAATATTATTAATTGATATAGAATATAAAAAGGAAAAGCGGGCAAAAAGCGAATTTTTGCATGCGTTTCCGCGTAAGGAAAAAGTTATGGCAGTCAACACAAGCAACGTATACGGTAAAATATCCATATCCGATTCCGCCATCGCAAAGGTGGCCAAAAACGCTGCCCTCGAATGCTACGGGATAGTCGATACGGTATCCAGAAAGTTTACCGATTCGCTTTCCGAACTGTTGAAAAAGCAGACGGGCGGCCGCGGTATAAAGGTGGTTACTTCCGGCGACAGAATTTATATAGACGTTTACGTCATTATAAAATACGGCGTATCGATTAACGCCGTGGCGGAGTCGCTCAAAGAAAGCGTAAAATACAAAGTCGAAAAGTTTACGGGTATGATTGTCGATACGGTCAACGTAAATATTATAGGTGTGAAATTATAACTGCCGTACAGCCGTACGGCTTTATTCGGTTTCAATAAAAACCTTAACCCTTACGGAAAGTACACGAATAATTTCCGTAAGTATCTGAGGAGAAATATGCAAAAAAACATCAACAGCACCGAGTTCAGAAAGATGGTTGCAAGCGGTGCAAGAATGCTTGAAATAAACAGGGCCAAGGTAGACGCCCTCAACGTATTCCCCGTGCCCGACGGCGATACCGGCACGAATATGTCGCTCACCATGCAGTCGGCGATAAAAGAGATGAACGCGTGTTCCTCGAACCGCTTTCAGGAAATATGCGACGCGGTGTCGAAGGGCGCGCTGCGCGGCGCGCGCGGCAACTCCGGCGTTATATCCTCGCAGATATTCAGGGGCATTTGCTCCGTTTTAAAGGACACGAAAGACGCTTTCGATACCAGAACCTTCGCAAAGGCGTTGGAGGCGGGCACGAAAGTCGCGTACAGCGCGGTGTCTATCCCCAAAGAGGGCACTATACTCACCGTCGTAAGAATGATGAGCGAGTCGGCGGTCAAGCTCGCTAATAAAAATAAAGACTTTGTCGACTTTTTAACCGCGCTCATCGAAGTGGGCGACGAAGCGCTTGCAAAAACTCCCGAGCTTTTGCCCGTTTTGAAAAAGGCGGGCGTAGTGGATTCGGGCGGCGTCGGGCTTATGACTATAATGCGCGGCTTCCTCGCGGCGATTACGGGCGAGGATATCGGCACCGATTCCATACCCACCGAGGCACAGGAGGGGAAGAAGGACGAGGATTTGTTCGGCGACAATTCGGATATAGTCAACCTCGATTTGGGCGATATCGAATTTGCGTACTGCACCGAATTTTTCATTATACATTTAAAGCAGATGACCACGCTCGCCGATATCGACAAGCTCAAAGAAAAGCTTATGGGCATAGGCGACTCGGTAATCTGTATCGGGGATCTGGAGCTTGTAAAAGTACACGTTCACACCAACACGCCGGGCGTGGCGCTCTCGTACGCGCTCGAACTCGGCGAGCTGGACAGACTGAAAATAGAAAATATGCTCGAAGAGAACCGCGCGCTCAAAGCCAAGCTCGAAGCCGAGAAAAAGGAAATGGGCATGCTTGCAATCTGCGCGGGCAAGGGGCTTGAAGAAATTTTCAAGGATTTGATGTGCGACAGGGTTATAGAGGGCGGACAGGCCATGAACCCTTCGGCGCAGGATATAGCCGACGCCGTGCAGAAAATCAACGCTTCGAACGTATTCGTATTCCCCAACAATTCCAACGTAATACTCGCGGCGGAGCAGGCGAAGGCGCTCGTTACCAACCGCATAATACACGTAATACCTACCAAAAACGTACCGCAGGGCTTTGCCGCCGCGCTTGCGTTTAACCCCGACGCGTCCGTCCCCGAAAACAAGACGGATATGACCCACGCTATCGACTACGTCGCTTCGGGTATGGTTACGCACGCGGTCAGAAACACCACGATGAACGGCTTCAAGCTCAAAGAGGGCGATATTATAGGGCTCGACAACAAGCGCATACTTGCAAAGGGCAATAATATAGAGGACGCAACGCTTGCGCTTATAAAGGCGTTAAAGACGGACGACCACGAAATGATTACGCTGTATTACGGCGAAGGCGTTACCGAGGAGGACGCAAACGCGTTGGTTGCAAAGGTAACAGAAGCTTACCCCGAGTGCGACGTGGACGTGCATTACGGCGGGCAACCGGTGTATTATTACATGGTATCTTTGGAATAATTCACGAAATTTTGCTGAAGCAAAATTTCCGTGAGTTGCTATTGTCGTAATGTGACTTAACGGCAGAAATAAATTCCGCCTTGTCGCATTTGCGGCGTATTTAATTCTAAAATTCAGTCTTCCCCTTGGGGGAAGGTGTCTTGCCCAAAGGGCAAGACGGATGAGGATGCTTTATGCCTTGAAAAGATTTAACGCAAAAGCCGTTTTGCTAACTTTTCTGCGGCAAGAGAAACAGGAAGGGAAGACGCCGTCTTCCCTATAAATTTATTATGCAGCTTACCGATTTGAAGTTCGTTTCCGAAAAGCGGGAAAAGGACTTTAACAAACTCAATATTTACACCGTGGAAGAGCTGTGCCGCCACTTCCCGCGCGACTACCTCGATATGACCCGCGTAACCCAACTCAAATACGCGTACCATAACGACGTGGTTTTAACCGCGTGCGAAGTTTTAAACGCGGAATATAACCGCTATTCCCGCCGCCCGCACGTAAAGGCGCTGTGCCAGCAGGGCGGGTATCTTTTCACCGCGATATGGTTCAATCAGCCGTATGTTTTATCCAAGCTCGGGCGCGGAGAATATCTTTTTTACGGCAGGGTTCAGAACAAGTACGGTATGGGCTGTACAATGGTCAATCCGTCGTTCGAGCGCGCGGATAAAAAATCATTTTTAACGGGCTATATACCCGTATATCCGCTGTCGGGCTCGCTCACTCAGGGCGTAGTCCGTACCGCCGTCAGGCAGGCTATTTCAAAGACGGTGTTCAACAGCCTTATCCCCGAGCCCCTTCAAAAAAAATATTCCCTGCCGCCGCTCAAAGAGGCGTACCGCAAGGTGCACTGCCCCGAAAACAAAGGCGATGTCGAAGAGGGCTCCCAAAGGATTGCCCTCGAAGAATACTTTTTGCTCATATCCGCGTTCAACGTGATAAAGGGCGGGCGGGACGAAGCTCGGCTAAACCATTACGGCGTAACCCGCGCCGATGTCGACGGGTTTATCGCGCGCTTCCCGTTCGAGTTCACGTCAGGTCAGAAAGCCGCCGTCGAAGATATATACGGCAATTTGAAATCGCCGCGCAAGATGAACAGACTTTTACAGGGCGACGTGGGCAGCGGCAAGACGGCGGTTGCGCTCGCCGCGATATATATGGCGGTCAAATCGGGATTTCAGGCGGCAATGATTGCCCCGACCGAGGTTCTGGCAAGGCAGAACGCTTCGCTTATTCAAAGATATTTTCCCGAATACCGCACGGCAACGCTTACGGGCTCGACTCCCGTAGCCGAAAAACGTGCGATTAAGAAGGGAATATGCAGCGGCGAAATAAATATCGTGTGCGGAACGCACGCGGTCATTCAAGGCGACGTCGCGTTTAAAAAGCTTTCTTTGGTGGTGTGCGACGAGCAGCACCGCTTCGGCGTCGCGCAGCGCGCTTCGCTGACGGATAAGGGCGAGGGGTGCGACGTACTTATTATGTCGGCGACCCCCATACCCCGCACTCTGTCGCTGATATTCTACGGCGACCTCGATATCACTTCGATAAAGGATAAGCCCGCGGCAAGGCAGGAAATTTCAACCTCGGTAATACCCGAACGCAAGTACGAGGATATGCTTAAATACGTCGCATCGGAGGCTCAAAAGGGCAACCGAACCTACTTCGTCTGCCCCAAAATCGAGGGCGACGAGGAGGGCACGGTTATGTCGGTAACCGAGCTTTACGAGGAGCTTTGCGCGAAGATGCCTACGGTGCGCGTCGCGCTTCTGCACGGCAAAATGAAGGACGCTAAGAAAAACGAGGTTATGGCGGCTTTCAAGTCGGGCGAGTACGACTGCCTTGTTTCTACTACCGTAATAGAGGTCGGCGTGGACGTGCCCGAAGCCACGATAATGATTATTTACAACGCCGAAAGGTTCGGGCTGTCGCAGCTGCACCAGCTTCGCGGCAGGGTCGGCAGAGGGGATAAAAAGAGCTATTGCTTTTTACTTTGCGGCGCGGATACCGAGGAGGCGGCGGAAAGGCTCGCCGTAATCAAAAACAACACTGACGGATTTAAAATCGCCGAGGAGGATTTGCGTATAAGGGGCGGCGGCGACTTTATGGGCACGCGCCAGAGCGGGAAAATGCTCGGCGAAATAAAAAATCTGAGATTCCCCGTCGAAACGATATTCACGGCGAAAGCTATTTCCGACGAAGCTTTTTCGGGGCAGTACGACACGAAGTATCTTTCCCGCGTCGCCGCGGCGAAATACGAAAGCTTAAAGGACGTAACGCTGAATTAGAGGTAACCGGTTTTGCCGGTTACCTCTTCCGGTTTTTAAAATCGAAAAACAGTTCTTTAATGGCTTCGTCGTCCTCTTCGTCTAAAATCTGCTTTATTTCCGCTAATACGTTAATATGCTCGGTAAGCGCGTCCAACGCCGCTTGCTTACGGTTTATGCGCCTATAATACATATTTTCGTATTTATCGCAGATTTCATGCCTTTCCACCGTGCTTTTCTTTTTTGTACAAAGTCCGATATCGCATCTGTCGAATTGAGTGTATCCTTTTGTAAAGTACGGTTTATAATATTTGCAACCATAGCAATGCTTATTATTGGATTCCATTTGTTTACCTCCTAACACATATTTGTGTTTTAAATTATAATACACATATTTGTGTTAGTCAATCAAAATACACAATTTTGTGTTAATATTTTCTCAGGTGTATTATGATTGATTTTGGAGCAGAATTTAAGTATCACAGGCAAAAAGCTAAATTAAGCCAAAAGGATTTAGCTTATCTGATTAACACCTCTCAACAGAACATAAGCAGATGGGAAAAGAACGAAGTCGAGCCGAGTATTTCGTTTTGCGTAGCGCTTGCCGATTACTACGGAATTTCGCTTGACGAGTTGATAGGCAGAGATTATAACAAATAAGCTAAAACGGGTTACGCCCGTTTTTTTATTGACAAAATTTCGTTAAGCGTATATAATTCATATCAATCGGATAGGATTTAAAATGATTAAAGATTTACAGCAAAAAATATTACGGCTTAAAAGGGAGCAGGATGTCTGCATTCTTGCGCACAGCTATATGTCGGAGGAAATCTGCGAGGTTGCGGATTTTACGGGCGACAGCTTCGCGCTGTCGGTAAAGGCGAAGTCGGCGCCGCAGGGCACGATAATAATGTGCGGCGTAAGGTTTATGGCGGAGGTGGTAAAAATGCTTTCGCCCGAAAAACGCGTGTACCTTGCCAACGCGCAGGCGGGCTGCCCCATGGCGGAACAGTTTGACGAAGAAATTATTTCGGAAGTAAAAAAATCGTACCCCGACTACGCCGTAGTCGCGTATATAAATACCACGGCAAGGCTTAAAACGGTTGCCGATGTGTGCGTAACCTCGTCAAGCGCGGTCAAAATTTGCCGCGCCCTGCCGCAGAAAAACATTCTGTTCATACCCGATATCAACCTCGGCACATACGTAAAAGAACAGGTTCCCGAAAAGAATTTCAAACTTCTTTCGGGCGGCTGCCCCACGCATGCTAAAATACAAAGAGAGGACGCGCTCGCCGCAAAGGAGGCTCACCCGAACGCATTATTGCTCGTTCACCCCGAGTGCCGCCCCGAAGTCGTCGAGCTTGCGGATTTCGTCGGCTCTACCGCGGGCATTATGGAGTATGCCGAAAAATCGGATAAGCGCGAGTTTATCATAGGCACCGAAAACGCTATCGTCCAGCATCTGCAATTCAAGTGCCCCGATAAAGATTTTTACCCCCTTTCCAAGGACTTGGTTTGCAATAATATGAAGCTGACTACCCTTATTGACCTTTTACGCTGCCTCGAAGGGCGGGGCGGGGAGCAGATAACCATGGACGAAAATTTGCGCCTTAAAGCGGTGAAATCGATAGATAAAATGATAGAGTTCGGAGGTTGACGTGTTTATAACCACGAAAGGCAGAAACGCGCTTAAAATAATGATAGACCTTGCGGTGCACTACGGCGAGGGCAACGTGTCGCTCGGCGACGTCGCGGAGCGGCAGAAGGAATCCTTAAAATATCTCGAAGCTTCCGCGGCTCAGCTTACGGCGGCGGGGCTTGTGGTAAGCGCGCGCGGCAAAAGCGGCGGGTACAAGCTCGCGAGAAGTCCCGAGGAGTATACCGTTGCGGAAATCCTTTTGTCGGGCGAGGGCACTCTTTCGCCCGTGCAATGCCTTGACAGCGGCTGCGAAAACGCGTGCAACTGTATGACCTTGCCGCTGTTTAAAGAGCTCGACGAAGTTATAATGAACTTTTTAACTTCCAAAACATTAAAAGATTTAATAAAATAAGTTTACCGAAATACAGCCTTCCCCGAGCGGGGGAAGGTGTCACGACCGAAGGTTGCGACGAATGAGGGTGAATATTTTATCACCGCAATACAGCCTTCCCCGAGCGGGGGAAGGGGTCGCAGCCGAAGGTTGTGACGAATGAGGGCGCAAACCTCATCACCGCTCCGCGGAGCTTCTCATACGGCGTAAGGACAACGCCGTTTT
>DOCD01000157.1 GCA_003503945.1 Clostridiales bacterium
CTTCGGGGAAGTCGCCCGCAATGCTGTACGAAAGGGTTTTGCTGCCAAACTTTTTAACCCCGCGGCAGGTCATGCACGTGTGTTCGGCTTCGCATATAACCATAACACCCTTGGGGGCAAGGCGAAGCATAATTTCTTCCGCAATTTGACTTGTAAGCCTTTCCTGCAATTGCAGCCTTTTTGAAAATACTTCCACCGTGCGCGCCAGCTTCGAAAGCCCCACGACCTTGCCGTCGGGAATGTAAGCTATCGCGATTTTGCCGAAAAAGGGCATCAAATGATGCTCGCACGTGGAGGAAAAGGCAATATCCTTTTCGATAACCATTTCCCCGCTGTCGCACGCGAAGGTCTTTGAAAGGTGCTCTTCCGCAGTTACCCCCTCGCCCGAAACAAATTCCGCAAAGGCGTCAGCAACGCGGCGGGGCGTTTCTTTGAGCCCCTCGCGGTTTATGTCCTCGCCCAGCGCTTCAAGCAGGGTTTCAATTGCCTTTATTGCTTTTTCTCTATCCATTGTTTTGCCTCTTTTAACAGCGTAAACGAACCGCACACTACCGCTGTTTTCGTATTTGCCGCATCCAGCGCTTTTGAAACGCTTTGCGCTGTTATTACTTCTTTGAAATGCTTTAAGCATTCTTTTTGCACTTCCTCCGCCGTGCGCGAACGCGGGCTCGGGCAGGGTACGGCAATTATCTCTTCCGCGCGAATTTCCGAAAGCTCCGAAAGTATGCCGTCCAAATCCTTGTCTTTAAGGCAGCCGAAAATAATAGTTAGCCCGTCGCCCGAAAAGCTTTGCAAACGGCTTTTCAGCGGCTCGAACGCCGCGGGGTTGTGCGCGCCGTCCAGAATATACGTTCTGTCATCAACCTTGAATTGCTCCACTCTGCCGTAAAGCTTTGTATTTTTTATGCCTGCGCGAATTGCTTCGTCGGGCAAGCCCAAAAGCCTTGCGCCCTCAATCGCGGTCGCCGCGTTGTATCCCGAAACGCTGTCCATGGCGCCGTAGCCCTCGGCAATTTTCACGTCCGCAAAGCGGCAGCCCATATTTTTAAAGTAGTTTACCGCCTCTTTATGCGGCTGCAAGGAGTTTACTATAACGGGGCAGCCGCCCGTAATTATGCCCGCTTTCTGCGCACAAATTTCTTCGATTGTTTTGCCTAAATATTCGGTATGCTCCAAGGAAATCGAGGTAATAACCGCAAGCGCCTTTTTGTTTATCGCGTTGGTTGCGTCGCCCAAACCGCCCATGCCGCACTCTATGACGGCGTATTCGCACCCCTCTTCTTTGAAAGCCGAAAGTATGCCCGCCGTCTGAATTTCGAAGTCGGTGGCGTTCAGCCCCTCCGAGGCTTTAAAGGCGCGTTCGAAGTACTTTTCCGCAAGCTCCGCTTCGAGCGGCTTTCCGTCTATTCTGAACTGGTCGTAAAAGTCGTACACGGCGGGCGAGGTGAATGTGCCCACCCTTTTGCCCGCGGCAATCAAAATTTGCGTGAAATACTCCGCGGTGCTGCCCTTGCCGTTAGTCCCCGCAATATGGATAATTTTCAAAGAACAATCGGGGCTGCCGAGGTTATTCAAAATGCTGCGCGTAACTAAAGTACCGGGGTGAATTGTTACGTAATCCTTATGTTCCATAAGCCTTATAATTATATCACCCGAAGTATAATTAATCAAGAATATTGAAATTAATTTTGTACAAACTTATTTTATGGCACTTATATTTGTACGCACCGCGATTATATTTTTGATATTGCTTACGATTATGCGGCTTATGGGTAAAAGTCAGGTGGGCGAAATGCAACCCTTCGAATTCGTAATTTCGCTTCTGATTGCAGAGCTTGCCTGCATACCCATGGCTGATACCTCCATACCTCTTTTGTACGGCATAATAGCGATAATTTCAATTTTCGTACTGCACCAGATTGTGTGGCTTCTGGATTTGTGGTTCAAGCCCATGAAAACGGTTATATGCGGAAAGCCGTCCGTCGTAATCAACAAGAACGGCATAGACGAATATCAGCTTAAAAAAAATAACCTCGATATAAGCGACCTCATAGAGAGTATGCGCGTGGCGGGTTATTTCAGCTTAGACGACGTTTATTACGGGCTTTACGAGGCGAACGGAAGCTTTTCCGCGCTGGAAAACCCCGACAAGAGCTCGTCCTCCCTGCCGCTTCTTCTCATAGACGGAGGAAAAGCCGACAAGAAAAACCTGACCGCATGCGGCATAGACGACGATAAGCTGAAAGAATTTCTCGACGGGCAGAACGCAAAATTAAAACAGGTTGTGGTTATGACGGTTAACGGCGACGGAAGAGTATATTTCCAGAAGCGCGGCGAAAAATATAAAATACTCGAAATGGAAGTGCGCGGAAAATGGTAAAATCTATTATTTACACGATAACCGCACTACTCGCGTGCATAGCGCTGTTTGTCGGCGTGGATATTTACATCAACAATCAGTTCGACGAATTTCACGACGCCGTCGAAACGCTTTACAAGAAAACCGAAGCCCAGACGGCAAACCGCGAGGACGGCTACGCCGTACGCGAAATGTGGCTCGATAAAAAGAGCAAGCTGCATATGTTTATACCGCACAACGATATTTCGTACGTGGATTATTGGCTGAGCGAGGCTTGCGGACTTATTTACTGCGGCGACTATGAGCTCGCGCTCGGCAAAATCGAGGTTCTGCGGGAAATAGTTAAAAATCTGCCCGGCGCCTACTCGTTCAAACTCGAAAACGTATTATAAACCTCACCAAATTTTGTTTCTATTTTGCGAAACAAAATTTGCGTGATTAAAAAGGCGCTGCCTTTCTTTGCGCGACCATAAGGGCAAACTTATTATATAGTCGCGCAAATTCAATCCGCTG
>DOCD01000145.1 GCA_003503945.1 Clostridiales bacterium
CTTTTTCTGTTCCTCTATGCGGATAGCTTTCATATCCTCGTCCGTATAATCGGCGTAAATACCGTTTCTCGGACTGCCTGCGCCGTCCGTCGTTACCACTCCGCAAAACCACTTATTCGACTTCTGAAAACATTCCGCTATGGGCGCGAAAGCCATAAACTCTATATCGTCCTCGTGCGCCGCTATGCATAAGTGCGTGGTGCGGCTTAACGCCTTTTTTCGTTCTTCACCGTCGGGTATATATATGATTTTATTCATAATAACTTCGCCGCCTCCCTGTCGGCTATCAGCGTGCAATCGTTATGCCGCTGCAATATGCTTGCAGGTACTACTTCGGTTTCTTCGCCTTTTACCGTTTTATACACGGCTTCCGCCTTATTCGCTCCGCTTGCGAGAATGAGTATTTTATTCGCCTGCATTATGCTCTTTAATCCCATAGTAAAAGCTTGTTTAGGTACTTCGGATATATCTTTGAAAAGCCGCGAATTTGCTTTTATCGTGCTTGATGTCAGATTGACAACGTGCGTCGTACTGTCAAACGGCGTGTTCGGTTCGTTGAACGCTATATGCCCGTTCTCCCCTAAGCCTAAAAGCTGTACGTCCTGTCGCATACTTTTAAGTAGCTTGTCATATCTTTCGCACTCGGCTTCTTCGTCTGTGGCGGCGCCGTTTTCTATGTAAGTATTTTCAATTCCTATGTCCAGATGCTCAAACAAATTCTTACGCATAAAATATGCATAACTTTGTTCGTGCGTTGCGGGCAAGCCCTTATATTCGTCCAAATTTACGGCACGGATATGCTTATAGCTTGTCCCGTTCTTTTTATGGTCTGCTATCAGTTCCTTATAAAGTCCCAAAGGCGTTGTTCCCGTTGCCAAACCTAAAACCGCATAAGGGTTGCTTTTTACAATCTCTATAAAAATTTTTGCCGCTTATAAACTCAATTCTTCGTAATCTTTTGTTATGATTATGTTCATATAATTAAGCCTTTTATATAGTATTTACGGTAATCAATTCCCGCCACAAATGATTGCATCTGAAATCACCGCTTTCATCGAAAGGATATGCGGGCAATATTTCTTGTTCAAGTTCGGGTATTTCCGTTGTTCTGCCCTCGGCATAAGCAATTATAATTTCTCTGCAATGAGCCAACCGCTGTTTTAAACCTCCAAGTCGCAAATCCTGAACTTCGAAGCCAAAAGGTTTATTTTCTTTATCCCACTGTAATTTAAATTTATCATAAAACTTGTCGATAAGATTAATTATTATAGGAATTTCATCTGCCGTCGCTTTTAACTCCGCTGTATCTTTCGCTTTGTAAGCCGCCCTCAACCGCACACCCAAATCGCATTTTCGCGCATTCAGTTCGGTCAGCGCAATCATTGTTTCGAAGATATACTTATATTCGCCTGTGCGGTCGGCAACGGACATTAGCTTTAATACGTTTTCGTTAAGTCGTTTTTTATATTCGGGCTTAACGACGTAATCGTATATTCCGCACAACGCGTCGTTATACAAGAATATTCTGGAAATATTGCTGCCGTAGAATTTGTTCTTATCCTGCAACACGTCGTCGGCAAGTTCCAAAGCATTAAAATCATCGTATCCTATACCGACCGTACGCTCAAACGCTTTTTTATAATCCGTATTTCCGTAAGCTCTTTCTGCGGCGCAAACAAGCGTCGGCAAAACCGAATATGCCGAGCATTCGCATCCGTCATCGCCCCATACCGTCATTAATATGTCTTTGATTCCGCTTTCCTTGCAAGCGTCCAAAGCAAGCTCGGTTCGGTTTACCGACAACGTATTTTTAGGCGCAAACCCGCTCCAACGCCATGCCCCGCCGGCAAACGATATTTTATCCGTTAAATGCTTATGCGCTTTAATCATTCGCTCGTAATCCGCTTTATCGTTATGATAATAATCCCAATACATAAGCGTAAGATTTTTCGGCACAATGTCTTTCACGCTTTTCGGCATTTCGGAATCGGTCGGTTCATACAACCCTTTACAGGCAAGACGGAAAAACATATCCGACCACATCGTGCATGAAAAACCGTACTTGTCCGCAATTTCGAGAACGTGTTTCAGGTGTTTATACAATACGTCGAATCTGTTCTGATATCCGTGTTCATCGAGATATTTGCCGAGCCCCACCATGTGCGCCTCGTCCATACCGATATGTACTTTACGCGAAGTAAAACACTCGGTGAGCGTCAGAAACATTTTATCTATAAGCTCGTAGGTTTTTTCATCGTCTATAAGTAATATATCGTTAAAGTCTATTATGGGTTTGAACCGCTCCCAACGCGTAATTGCGTTCATGTGTGCCAAAGTCTGCATGCACGGCACGACTTCGATACCGAAGATGCGTGCGTAATCGACTATTTCACGTATCTCCGCTTTCGTATATCTGCCGCGCAAATACCCGAAATACGGCTCGCTTTCTATCTCGTACGTATCTTCGGTATAAAGCATAAGCGTATCGTAACCCATACACGCCAATAATCGAACGTACTTTTTTACCGCAGAAACTTTTAATACCGCATTACGCGAGCAGTCGAGCATTACCCCTAACGAATTGAAAGCGCACTCTTCCCGAATATCCTTTTCTCCGCTCATCAACTTAACGAACTCGCGGTAAAACTCACTTTTCTTCGTGTACGTAATTTCAAAACCGTTTTGAGTTTTACAAATACCCGCAACACCATTTTTTTTCGCAGTTAATACAGTTTCTCCGTGTAAGGAAAATTGGTAATCGGCCTGCAACTCTCTTACGCCCGTCAGTAAATCAGCGGGTAAATACGATATATCAAAGTCAGCTTCTTTTCGCATATGTAATTATAATTTTACCCTTTCCCGTTTCGGGCACTCTGTATTTTCCTTGCGGCAAAGGCCCGCAGGAGTTAGAACCCAAACCACCCATAAAATAATCGGCGCAAAGATATACCCCGTCGCTTTCGGGCAGTTCAAAGTCGTGTTTTGCCTTTTCAAGCTGCGCCGCGGAATACGGCAAAGCCGAAAACGACTGCATTCCTTCGATATGCACCGTATCTTTCCCGTCCGTCAGTTCCGCGTAATCGGGCAGATAATGACTGCCGCTCTCCTGCGGTCTGACGTAATGATAATATTGCCCTTTTACCGCGCTTTCGTATTCGTCCTTAAACGCGTACTCGTACATATCGCAATAAGTTTCGCCGTCGCCGTATGCCCTGTATTTCAATTTATCGAACGACTTTTCGAGTTTCATCGCAAGTCCGATCCTCGGCAAGTATTCGTAATTTTCCGCATTTAGCTGCCGATAGTCGAGCTGTACGATTACACCGTCGTTACCGAACGCGTAACTCAATTTTGCCTTTAATAAAGCCTCTCTGCTATCGACGCCGACAAAAACTTCAAAGAAAATGCGATTATCCTTTATTGCATACTCTTCTACAAACGGACGCGCCTGCTTTATTAAAGCGTCCTGCCACTTTTTTTGGATAAACATATCGTTATCGGCAGGAGCGCGCCAAAAATTGAGTTTTATCGCGCCGAATATTCTGTCGTTCGCTGTAACGCTTACTATTTCTCCGCTTTGCAAATCTATTAAATATTCGTTGTTCCCCGCTTTAACTGCAAGACTATGCCCGCGCACCTCGGTTGTTATTTTTACGGGAATTATCGCCGTTTCGGACTTTTCGGTCAAAAACTGCGCCCGCGCCACCTCTTTGTCGCCGACAAAGTATTGCGCTTTTATATCGTCGTCGGGCACGGCTATTTCTATACTTTCGCGGGGCAGTATGCACACGCTTTGTATTACGCCGTTTATTGCAAGTTCGCCCGTTTCGGCTTTGAAATAGTTTTTATTCGTAACTTTGAGCAAGTTGCCGCGTCTTTCGAATTTCAACGGCTGATAATAATATTTCATTTGCAGCGTTCCGGCTTTGATTTTTCTGTCCGCCGAAACTATGCCGTCTATGCAAAAGTTCCCGTCGTGCAGATATTCGCCGAAATCTCCGCCATAACGCAGTCCGTCCATATCATATCTTACGCCGTGGTCTGCCCACTCCCAGATAAAGCCGCCCGTAAACCTTTCCGAGCTTTCAATTATTTCCCAATACTCTTTCAGTCCGCCCGGTCCGTTGCCCATCGCGTGCGCGTACTCGCATAACATCAAAGGGCGGCTTTCCTTTTTATCGTTTAAGTAATCTTCCAGCATCCATTCGGGCGACGCGTACATCTTACTCACCATTTGCAAGCCCGAATTTTCGTAATATTCGTCCTCGCTCACAAAATTCGGGGAGATACTTTCGTAATGAACGGGGCGGCTATCTCTTGCCTTAACTTCTTTTAACGCCTTTTTAAAATTTTTACCCCAACCGCTTTCAATGCCGAGAGACCACATAACA
>DOCD01000178.1:0-689 GCA_003503945.1 Clostridiales bacterium
CGAAGTCAATTTAAAAATCGAGGAGCTGAACAGGGAAAAGGAAAAAATTTCCCGTTCGGCACGAACCGAAATTAGGCGCATAATTGCGGAGCGCACCGAGCGCGCCGAAGCCATACTTGCTGAAATCGAGGATATTTTCAAGGTCGAGGAAATAACGCAGTCCGACCTTATAAGGGCGCGCACGCTCAAAAACAAGCTTGAAAATATTAACTTCGAGGGCGAAGAGAGCAAAAAAACCTTGAACGACTACACCCCCGCGACTAAGGACAACCTTAAAAACGGGCAGACCGTTTTCGTAAACGCAATGGGCTGCAACGGCAAAGTTATCGGCTTTTCGCCGAATAAGGGCGAAGCGGAGGTTATGTGCGGCAGTATGAAGCTGCACGTAAAAATTTCCGACCTTAAAATAGTAAACGGCGGCGAAACCGAGCGCAAAAAAATCAAAGTTATCAAAAATATTCCTTTAAGTATGCCCGTGCTCGAAATAAACGTGCTCGGAATGACCGTCGAGGAGGCTATTTACGAGGTCGATAATTTTATCGACAGAGCTGTTACGGATAACCTCGAAGAAATAAAAGTTATCCACGGTGTGGGCACCGGCAAACTTAAAAATGCAATTGCAAAGCACCTCGCCCGTCACCGCAACGTGGAAAGCTACCGTCTCGGCAAATACGGCGAGGGCGAAACGG
>DOCD01000178.1:914-6051 GCA_003503945.1 Clostridiales bacterium
AATTCACCCTTGAAATAATATTATATAAATAGTAATTTCTTTTAGGGGTAAACTATTGAAAAGCAAGCTTATTACGGTTTTTACAAATCTTGTTCTCGTGGCGGTGGTTCTGGCGGTATCCTTTGTCGGATATCTCGGCGGCAATACCGTCGCGGCTTCGAACGAAAATTCGAATTTGTTCTACTGTGCCGAAAACGGCGAGGGCGTAAGCCTTATGTTCAACGTGTACGAGCATACCGACAACGTGAATAAAATTATGGATATCCTCGACGAATACGGTGTCAAGTCCACGTTTTTCATAGGCGGCAGCTGGGCGGACGACAACGTCGACTGCGTGCGCGATATTTTCAGACGCGGGCACGAGGTGGCGAGCCACGGCTATTTCCATAAGGACCACTCCGCAATGTCGGAAGAAGCCAACATCGAGGAAATCCGCCCCAGCGTAAAGCTGTTGAATATGATTTGCAACACAAAAATCAAACTTTTTGCCCCGCCGTCGGGCGCTTTTTGCGAAGCCACGCTAAACGCTTGCACTTCTATGGGGCTTAGGGTTATAATGTGGACGAGGGACACAATCGACTGGCGGGATAAGGACGCGGGGCTTATATATACCAGAGCGACGAAAAATTTAAAAGCGGGCGAATTCGTGCTTATGCACCCTACCGACTGCACGGTCGAGGCTCTGCCGAAAATACTCGATTACATAAGAGAAAACGGACTTTCGTCCGTCACCGTATCTTACAATTTAGGAGAATAATGGTACATTTAAAAACACTCGATAACGGAATAAGGCTGATAGTAAAGCAAATGCCCGGGGTTATGTCGGTAACCATGGGCATAATCGTAAACACCGGCGCAAGCGTCGAAAGCGATAGTGAGGACGGCATTTCGCACTTCATCGAACATATGATGTTCAAGGGCACGGAAAAACGTTCCGCTTTCAAAATTTCCGACGAAATGGACGCAATCGGTGCGCAGATGAACGCTTTCACCTCCAAGGATATAACCTGTTACTACGCTAAATCCACGACGGCGCACGTATCCGAGGCGTTCGAAATACTTTCCGATTTGTTTTTGAACAGCGTGTTCCCCGAGGAGGAAATGTCGCGCGAAAAGGGCGTTATCATCGAAGAAATCAATATGAACGACGACACCCCCGACGATTTATGCCTCGACCTGTTATCGCGTGCTTACTACGGCGAGCGCGGCTACGGCAGAAACATACTCGGCAGCCGCAGTAACGTTTCGGGCTTTACCCGCGACGATATAAAAAGCTATATGGGAAAGCGCTACACGCCTGAAAATATTGTTATATCTATGGCGGGCAATATTCAAATCGAGTTCGCGGAAGAGCTTGCCGAAAAATATTTCTCCCAAGTGCCCGCAGCGCCCACGAAAAACAGACCTGTTGAAATAGAACTGAATGCAAAATCGTTATTCCGTAAAAAGGATATCGAGCAGATACATTTCGCGCTTGCCTTTCCGTCGGTGAAGCGCTACGATAAGCTTTTCGACGCTACGCAGGTCCTTAACACCGTGCTAGGCGGGAGTATGTCCTCGCGCCTTTTCCAGAAAGTGAGGGAGGAGCTGGGGCTTGCCTATACCGTTTACTCGTATATTTCGGCGTATGCGGAGGCGGGGTCGCTCGTTGTGTATGCGGGCGTAAACGCGGAAAATTATCTTAAAAGCGTACAAGCCGTCCTTGACTGTATCGAAAGTTTGAAAAATGACGGAATTTCGAAAGACGAGTTCAACCGCGGCAAGGAGCAGATGCTTTCGTCCTCGGTGTTCTCGCAGGAAAGCACGAGCTCGCAGATGCTGTTATACGGCAAGGAGCTCGTGTACACGGGTAAAATTTACGATTTCGAGGAGCGCATACGTCGCATACAGCAGCTCACCCTCGACGACGTAATGCAGGCGATAGATAGTAATTTCGATAAATCGATGCTTGCGGCTGCGGCGGTCGGCAACGTGGACAAGCCGCTTGAACTGTGAGCGAAAGGGTGTACGGCTTCCCGCCGTGTTTCAACGAGGACAGCTCGGTGCTTATTCTCGGCAGCTTCCCGTCGGTAAAAAGCCGAAAAGTCGATTTTTATTACGGCAACCGTCAAAATAAATTCTGGAAAGTTTTGTGCTCGTATTTCGGTGAAAGCGTGCCCGAAACGGTAGAAGGGAAGCGCGATTTTCTTGCAAGGCGCAACGTCGCGCTTTGGGATATAGTCACCGAATGCGAAATTGTAGGCTCGCAGGATTCGACCATTAAAAATTTTAAGGTTGCGGATATAAATTCCCTCTTGCAAAATTCGAAAATAAGGTTTATAATATTGAACGGAAGCAAGGCGTACGAAATTTTTATAAAGCACTTTGCGGAAATTGACGTGCCGTTTAAAAAGCTTCCGTCTACCAGCCCCGCGAACACGCGGTTCGACGAAAAGGAGTGGCGCGATGTCTTATCGACAGCTTTTGGAGGAGCTTGAAAGCCTTGCCGACGAAAATTACAGAATCTTCCATAAACGGCTTTTAAAAAACGAAAGCGTAAACGTGCTCGGCGTTAAAATCCCCGTTCTGCGCAAAATAGCCAAAAGGTATAAAAACAGCGTTGACGAGCTTTTAACGTATCCCGACGAGTACTACGAAGTTACGTTTATAAAGCTTACCGCCGTTTCGAATCTTGAATACGAGCATTTTATAAAGTACGTCGACGGCTGCGTTGAGCTTATTGATAACTGGGCTACGTGCGACTGCTTTACTCCGAAGTGCGTTTTTGGGCATAGGGAGGAATTTCTTCCGTTTATCGAAAAATACTCGCACAGCGACAAGGAATTTATTCAGCGCTTTGCGCTTACCACACTTTTGCACTATTACGCGGAAGAGCGGTATTTTGACTTGATTATAAAAACCGTGCTCGCGTGCGATACTTCAAAGTATTACGTGCATATGGCGGCGGCGTGGCTGATTGCGGAAATGCTCGTCAAAGATTACAGTTTTACGGTTGAATTTCTGAAAAGAAATCTTCTCGATAAAAAGACACACAACAAGGCAATTCAAAAAGCGTCGGAAAGCTTCAGGCTTTCGGACGAACAAAAAAAATATTTAAAGGAAATCAAACGATAAATTTATGGACATTACTGCAAAGCTTATCGAGGAATTCAAGCTAAGAGGCGATCACGTTGAAAACGTGCTCAAACTTCTGGACGAAGGCAACACCATTCCCTTTATCGCGCGTTACCGCAAAGAGATGACGGGCGCGATAGACGATCAGGTTTTAAGGGCGCTGAACGACAGATACGAGTATCTGAAAAATCTTGAAAAGCGCAAAGAAGAGGTTGCTAAAGCCATCACCGAGCAGGAAAAAATGACCGAGGAAATTCAGGCGGCCATAGACGCGGCGCAGACGATGACCGAGGTCGAAGACGTTTACCGTCCGTTCAAGCAGAAGAAAAAGACCCGCGCCTCCGTCGCGACAGAAAAGGGCTTGAAGCCGCTTGCGGATTTTATTTTGGAGCAGGCGGGCGACCCTTACGCGGAAGCGGAAAAGTACATAGACGAAGAAAAGGGCGTATCCTCCGTAAAGGACGCCATAGACGGCGCGAAGGATATTATCGCCGAGGTTATTTCGGATAATGCGGAGCTTCGTAAAAAATTGCGTGCGCTTTTGGAAAAGCACGGCGAAATGCAGGTCAAGCTCGTAAAGGACGACGAAAGAGGCACTTACGCAATGTACGCCGATTATGCAGAGCTTGTGCCCGAAATAAAAAACCACAGAATTCTCGCCATTAACAGAGGGGAAAAGGAAGAGTGCCTGAAAGTAAAAATCTTCTTCGAACCCGATATCGCAAAGCGCGTGTGCACGGCTAAATTTATAAAAAACAAGAGCGAAAAGGAGTGCGCGAAGCTTATCGAGGAAGCGGCGGACGACGGTTACGACAGACTTATCGAGCCGTCTATTCAGCGCGAGGTGAGGGCGATACTCACCGACAGAGCGGGCGAACAGGCTATTAAGATGTTCGAAGTGAACCTGCGTCCTCTTTTGTTGCAGCCCCCCGTCAAGGGCAAGGTGACGCTCGGGCTCGACCCCGGCTACCGTACGGGCTGTAAAGTAGCCGTCGTCGACGAAACGGGCAAGGTGCTGGATACGTCGGTTATTTTCCCCGTACCGCCCAAACCCGATATCGAGGGCAGCGCGAAGATTATAAAAGCGCTTATCAAAAAACACAACGTGGACGTTATTTCCATAGGTAACGGCACGGCGAGCAAGGAAACGGAAATTTTTGTCGCCGACCTTCTGAAAGACCCCGAAATCGACCGCAACGTAACTTACGCGGTCGTCAACGAAGCCGGCGCGAGCGTGTATTCCGCAAGCCCGCTTGCCGTAGAGGAATTCCCCGATCTGGATTTGACTAAGCGTTCGGCAATTTCTATTGCAAGGAGATTGCAGGACCCGCTTGCCGAACTCATAAAAATCGACCCCAAGTCGATAGGCGTGGGGCAGTATCAGCACGATATGGATAAAAAGCGGCTCGACGCGGTGCTGGGCGGAGTCCTTGAAGACTGCGTAAACAGCGTCGGCGTAGATTTGAACACGGCAAGCGTTTCGCTTTTAAAATACGTTGCGGGGCTCAACGCGGGCATAGCGAAAAACATAGTGGCGTACAGGGAGGAAAACGGAAAATTCTCTTCGCGTTCGCAGCTTTTAAAGGTTTCCAAGCTCGGTGCAAAGGCGTACGAGCAGTGCGCGGGCTTTTTGCGCATTACCGACGGCAAAAATATTATGGACAACACGGCGGTTCACCCCGAGTCGTATAAAAAAGCGGAAAAGCTTTTGTCGCTTTTCGGCTACGGCGAGGAGGACGTGAAGCAGCGCAGAATATCCGATTTGCCTTTAAAGGTAAAGCAATTCGGCGAGGATAAGGCGGCGGAGTATTGCGAGCTCGATAAAGCGACTATGAACGATATAATCGCCGAACTCGTCAAGCCGGGCAGGGATATCCGCGACAGCCTTCCTCAAAGACAGCTCAGAAAGGACATAATGGGCATCGAGGACTTAGCTGTCGGTATGGAGGTCGAGGGAGTTGTTCGTAACGTAATCGACTTCGGCGCGTTCGTCGATATAGGCGTGCATCAGGACGGGCTCGTG
>DOCD01000178.1:6293-6598 GCA_003503945.1 Clostridiales bacterium
GGCGTGCATCAGGACGGGCTCGTGCACATTTCGGAAATTACCGATAAATATATCCGTCATCCGTCCGACGTTTTAAAAGTCGGTCAGCCCGTGAAAGCAGTAATAATCAGCCTCGACAAAGGCAAACAGAGGATAGGCTTATCCTTAAAACAGGTCAGAAAACAAGCCAACTGAATTTAATGCCCTTAGTGTAACGAATGTCATACTGAGTGCATTAATGTCATCCTGAGTGTAATTAATGTCATCCTGAGTGTAACGAAGGATCTCGTCATTTTATTATAGGATTCTTCACTGCGTTCAGAATG
>DOCD01000133.1 GCA_003503945.1 Clostridiales bacterium
CGCGCTTATGTATCTCGGCAACGAGAGCGAAACTATGTGGACGTTGCAGCTTACTTTACAGCAGCTTATTAAGTATATGTCAACGTCGCCTAACGGGGATTATAATTTCCAGTGTGCGTCCTCGCTTATGGCAATGATACCGCTTATTATAGTTTATTTGTTCTGTCAAAAATTCTTTATAGAAGGAATTTCTTTCGGCGGAGGCAAAGAATAAAATTATAAAAAATAAATAGAGGGGAAACGGGGGCATAATATTATTTCAATTTACTTGTGCCGTTTCCCTTTTTTTTGTAAAATAAAAGCATAGATTTTTAACGGAAAGGTTTGATGTTATCAAAATGCAGACAAAGGATTATATAATCGAAAAATTGCCGCTTACGCTGCGGAATAACGTAAAAGACGACCGTACGCTTATCGGTCTGCCATATCCTTACACGGTGCCTTGCGCAGAGGGTATGTTTGACGAAATATATTACTGGGATACGTATTTTACAAACAAGGCGTTGTTTGCGCTCGGACAGGTTGAACAGGCGGAAAACAACGTTAAGGATATTTTATACCTTATTGATAGATTCGGTTTTATGCCGAACGGCAACAGAACTTACTATACAATGCAAAGCCAGCCTCCTTATGCGGCTCTTATGGTAAACGACGTTTTTAATGCGAGCGGCAGTTTAAGTTTTCTTAAAGAGGCGTTTGTAAAGCTTAAAAAGGAATACGGCTTCTGGATGACGCGCCGTTTAGCGCCCAACGGCTTAAATTTTTACGGCTGTGAAAGGTCGGATCAAGATTGCGTAAATATGTACAACGGCTGTGTCGCGCAGAGAATCGGAAAGGAAGTCGGTCGTGACGCAAAAGAGGCGGGCAGACACTACTTTGCCGAATGTGAATCGGGTTGGGATTTCAGTCCTCGCTTTGACGGGCGTTGCATAGATTACAATCCCGTTGATTTAAACAGTAATTTATATTTATATGAAAAGCTGTTTGCAAAATACGAGACGTTGCTCGGCGAGGGCGACGGAAGCGAATGGGAAGCAAGGGCGCAAAGCCGCGCAAAGGCAGTTAACAGGTTTATGTGGGATAGCGTCGAGGGCGTGTATAAAGATTATAATTACGTAACCCGTAATGTTTCAAACGTCGTAAGCGCGGCAAGTTTTCAGCCGTATTTTGTCGGTTTGGCAAATGCCGAACAAAAGGGCGGACTTGTTAAACTTTTAAACTTGCTCGAATGCGACTGGGGCATTTTTGCCACGCAACCTGCCGATAAAAAATATCAATGGGCGTTTCCCAATATCTGGGCTCCGTGTCAGTATGTCGCCGTTGAGGGGCTGCGGTGCGGCGGTTTTGAAAAGGACGCCGAGCGTATTGCAAAAAAATACGTTGCGCTGTTAGATAAAAATTTTGCCAAGTACGGCAAGCTATTTGAAAAATATAACGGGATTACAGGTGATACGGACGCCGCTTCGGAATATGACACACCCGAAATGCTCGGTTGGACGGCAGGCGTATATCTTAATTTTCTGAAAGGTTTAAAATGAATAACAATCAAATAAAAAATTTAATCGGCAGTATGTCTGTGCTTGAAAAAGCAAGGCAACTGACGCAGATTGACGCTACAACGCTTATCGATGACGACGAGGCTACCGTTACCGGTAATTGCGGTAATTTGAATCTGTCAAAGGAAGACGTTAACGGAATAGGTTCGATATTGAATTTTTCGGGCGCGGATAAGGCGACGGAATTACAGACCGAGCATTTAAAGCATAACGACATTCCTTTGCTTTTAATGCAGGACGTGGTTCACGGTTACAGAACTATTTATCCGTTAAATATCGCAATGGGCGGAACTTTCGATTTGGAACTCGTCGAGAAATGCGCGGAAATGTCTGCTATCGAAGCGAAGGCAAACGGCGTTATGGTAACGTTTGCGCCTATGGTTGATTTAGTAAGGGATGCGCGTTGGGGCAGGGTTATGGAATCCACGGGAGAGGATCCGTATCTTAACGGATTAATGGGCAGAGCCTTTATACGCGGATTTAAAAAAGGCGGACTTGCGGTATGCGTCAAACATTTTGCGGCATACGGTGCATGCGAAGCAGGAAAGGACTATAACACTACGGAAATCGGAGAATATTCTTTAAGAAATTATTATTTGAAAAGCTATGAAGAATGTATAAAGGAAAAACCCGAAATGGTAATGACGTCGTTTAATCTCTTAAACGGCGTTCCCGTCAACGGACACAGCGATTTGCTTTTGGACTTGTTGCGCGGAGAATGGGGATTTAAAGGCGTTACGATTAGTGATTACGACGGTATCCGTGAAATGATAAATCACGGTTATTGCGCCGATTTGAAGGAGTGCGCCCGCGTTGCGGCAAATAACGAGGTCGATATCGAAATGACGTCGCCGTCGTATATCCGCCATTTGCCCGAGCTTGTTGAGGAGGGCAAGGTTTCGGAAGATAAAATAAACGCAATGTTGTATCGCGTTTTATCGCTGAAAAACAAATTGGGTTTGTTTGAAAATCCGCTTTACGGTACTGATGCGGATAATAATTATAAGGTTTTACCTGACGAACACAGAGAGCTTGCCCGCATTGCAGCGGAAAAATCGTGCGTGCTGTTAAAGAACGAAAACGCGCTGCCGTTAACGGAAAACGAAAAGGTATGTATTGTCGGGCCGTTTTCCGACGAGCAAAGCATTATAGGTAATTGGAAGTGTTTAGGTAAAATCGAAGAAACCGTAAGTGTTAGGCAGGGACTTGAAAATTTGCTTAAACGTGCAGTTCCCTATGCGTTCGGTTGTAGCGGATACCTTGACGAGTCCGATTACGGTAAAATCGAAGATGCGGTTTCGGTTGCAAAGGACGGTGATACAATAATAGCCTGCGTGGGCGAGCGGTCGAACGATTCGGGCGAGGGAATTTCGCGCAGTAAATTATCGTTGCCCGACGTACAGATAGAATTGATAAAGCGGCTGTCTGCGCTCGGTAAAAAACTCGTGCTCGTAATTTTCGGCGGCAGACCGCAGGTTTTAACCGAAGTCGAACCTTATGCAAACGCAATTTTCTATGTGTGGCAACCGGGTACCGAGGGCGGGAACGCTATCGCAAATTTGCTTTACGGCAAAGCCGAACCTTCGGGTAAAATTACTATGTCGTTTCCGAGAACCACGGGGCAGTGCCCTGTTTATTACAATTATTTTAATACCGGCAGACCGAAAAATCCGGATATTTCGGACAATTATATGTTTAAAAGTTCGTTTATCGATTGCCTTAATTCCCCGCTTTATCCGTTCGGTTACGGACTGACTTATACCGAGTTCAGTATGAGCGAAATTAAACTTTCGCGTTCAAGCTTTAAAAAAGGCGAAAACATTACGGCAAGCGTATTAATTAAAAATATAGGGAAAAGAGCGGGTGAAGAGGTCGTACAACTCTATATCAGGGATAAATTCGCGTCGGTTGTAAGACCTGTAACGGAATTAAAGGGATTTAAAAAAATCAAACTGCAACCCGACGAAGAAAAAGAAGTTGCGTTTGTAATCGACGAAGAAACATTGAAATTCTATACCGCAAAAGGTAAGTTCGAAGCAGAGAAAGGCGAGTTTGAATTGATGCTCGGGTTTAACAGTCGGGACATTAAAAAGACGAGTTTTACGTTGAATTAGCTTAAAAAGGATATAAAAATGGAACAGTATATTGATAAATTGATAGGGCAAATGACTCTGGAAGAAAAGATTGCTCAAATGCAGCAAATAAGCGCAAATATGGCAGATAAAACTCTTCGCAATAAGTTTATTGAAATGGGGACGATAGGTTCATTTTTGCACGTTTTAGGTAGCGAGGTTGGAGATTATATTGATCCGACGAAAAGCAGTAGGCTTAAAATTCCGCCCATTTTCGGTATCGACGCTATTCACGGACACGCGTTATTGAAGGAAGCTACCGTTTTCCCTTCGCAGCTTGCGCTTGCCTGTACATTTGACGACTGGCTTGTCGAAGAAATAGGTTATGCAACGGCAAAAGAGGTTTGCGCCGACGGACTTGATTGGGTATTTTCGCCCGTATTGTGTCTTGGAAGAGATTTGCGCTGGGGCAGAATAGACGAAACGTTCGGAGAAGATTATTATCTCGCATCACGGTTAGGTTCGGCAATCATCAAAGGTTATCAGAAAGATAACCTCGTCGCCGCGTGCGCAAAACATTATCTCGGTTACGGCGAGGCCACGGGCGGTCGCGATTCTTACGATACCGAAATAACCGAGCGATATGCAAGGGAAATATTTTTAAAACCCTTTAAAGCGGCAGTTGATGCGGGATGTATGACTTTTATGACGGCTTACGGCTCGATTGACGGCAAGCCGCTTACCGCCAGCCGTAAGTGGCTTACGGAAATTTTAAAAGACGAGCTCGGTTTTGACGGATTTATCGTTACCGACTGGGATAATTATAAGTCGCTTGTGGAATATCTGCACGCAGCGGAAAATATAGAGGAAGCGTGTGTGGACGGCGTTACGGCAGGCAACGATATGGCAATGTTTACCCACGATTTTTACGATAGTACTTTAAAAGCGGTAAAAAGCGGCAAAATTCCCGAAAGCACAATAAACGAAAGCGTAAGACGCATTTTGCGTGTTAAGGCTCGGCTCGGTATGCTTGACGGAACTCGCAAACGCCCGTCCAAGAGTGTAATAGGTTGCGGGGAGCATAGAAAACTTAATTATAAAGCCGCGGTTGAAAGCGCGGTATTGTTAAAAAACGAAGGGGTTCTTCCGTTGAAAGCCGCTAAAAAGATAGCGGTTATCGGAGAAAACGCAGTCAGCGTCAGAGCGCAATACGGCGACTGGACGTATTTTTCGCACCCCGATCCTAAACCCGAAGCTACGGAAAAAGATGAAACTTATACGCTATTGAAAGGCGTACGGGAAGTTTATCCGTCCGCAGAAATAGTCTATTCGCAAGGTTATGCGATTAGCGGCGAGCAAACTGAGGATATGTTTGAGCAGGCTGTCAAATGCGCCGAAAATGCGGATACCGTTATAGCTGTTTTAGGAGACAATTTAGACTGGAACGGCGAGGGCAGGGATATAGTAAACCCCATTCTGCGCGGCAGTCAGATTGAGCTTGTTAAAGCGATAAAAGCGACGGGTAAGAAGATTATATGCGTATTAGTAAACGGTAAGCCGCTTGTAATTTCAGAACTCGAAAAATATTGCGACGCAGTAATTGAAACATTTAACGGCGGGGATATGTGCGGCCTTGCGGTTGCTAAACTAATTAAAGGCGAAGAA
>DOCD01000155.1:0-927 GCA_003503945.1 Clostridiales bacterium
GGTTTCGGTGGCGAACCCCGCTATTATATCGGTCGTTATCGCCGCCGCGGGGAACTTTTTATATATACTTTCGCACTTTTTAATATATTCCGCACGAGTATAATGTCTGTTCATGGCTTTAAGCACTTCGTCGCTGCCGCTCTGCAACGACAGATGGAACTGCGGCGCGAAATCGTAAAGCCCGCCGAGCGCGGATAAAAGCCCGTCGTCTATAACGTTACATTCGAGTGAGCCCAGCCTTATGCGCTTTTTTATATCTTTGAGCGCGAGAATAAGCGAAGTTAGCCCGCCCTCGTACGAGGAAATGTTTATGCCCGTCAGAACTATTTCGGGGCTGTCTGCGGCGTTGATTTCCGCAATTATATCTTCAATCGGGCGGGATACCTCCCTGCCGCGCAGATAGGGTATAACGCAGTACGAACAGAAATTGTTGCAGCCGTCCTGTATCTTTATAAAAGCGCGCGTTTTGGTCTGTTTGGGGTAGGCGGGCGGCTGCTCGGATAAGCCGAACTCCCTTTCGAAAGCCCGTAAAACGCTGACCTTATCCCTTGCGCCCGTAACGAACGCCGCGCCGCGCTGTAAAAAGCTTGCTCTATCCTTTTCGGAAGCGCAGCCGCACACGAAAATTTTGGCTTCGGGGTTGAATTTTTTAACGCGGGCAATGAGCTGGCGGCTCTTTTTTTCCGCCTCGCGCGTGACGGCGCAGGTGTTGAGGACGTACGCGTCCGCATAGGAAAGCTTGTCGTCGACTTCCCAGCCCGCTTTTTCGAGCGACGCCATAATCGACGCCGACTCGACCTCGTTTACCTTACAGCCGAGCGTAAACACAACGGCTTTCATTTGAGTTCCCCCAGAAAGTACGCGGCTAGCGAAACGAGCGAAACCGCCGCCGTTTCAGCGCGGAGTATTCTTCTGCCGAGGGTTAAC
>DOCD01000155.1:1179-8580 GCA_003503945.1 Clostridiales bacterium
TAACCCCGCGAAGCCCTCGTTTTGGGCAAAGGCGAATTCGCCTTCCGAAAAGCCCCCCTCGCTGCCTACGACAAGGGCGGTCGAGCCGCTTATTTTCGAGATATCCGCGTCCGACTTATCGGCAAACTCGCACGCAAACAGCTTGTTTTCGTAATCCTTTGCGGATTTTATCGCTTCTTTGAAGTCGCCGAAATACACGACCTCCGGCGCGCGGGAACGCATACACTGCTTCGCCGCCTCGCGCGCAACCTTTTTTAGCCTTTCGAGCTTGTTTTGATTCATAAACGCCGAACAGTATTCAGAATTGAACACGCCGACCGCGCTCACGCCCAGCTCGGTCGCCTTTTGCACAACGAGCTCGGTTTTGTCGCCTTTTAGCGCGCCGCAAAGTAAGTAAATGCGGGTTTTGGGCTCCTTTTCGCCGTCGTACGCGCCCGTTATGTGCGCGGTCAGGCTGCGCTTATCCACCTTGACGACAATGGCAGTATACTCCCTGCCGCTACCGTCCAGAAGGCATATTTCCGCTCCCTCTTCAACGCGCTGCACCGTCTTTGCGTGGATAAATTCCTCGCCGTCCAAAGTTGCTTCGGTTTGTTCGGGATAATCGAGTTTATCAATGAAAAATCTTTTTCTGCCGCTCATGATTTGAATACCAAAGCGAACCACTCGCCTTCGTGCATTTGCTTTTCAAGGTTAAGCCCCTGCGCGCGAAAAGCCTCTTTTACCATATTTAGGCGGCTTTCGATTATTCCGCTTAAAATGAGCGTGCCGCCCTTTTTGAGGTTTTTGGGGATTGACGGGGCAAGGCGGCAAAGTATTTCGCCCGTGATGTTGGCAAGCATTATGTCGCCCTTAATTTGAGTATCGTTCAAAAGGTCGCTGTGGGCGACTACCGTTTTATCCGCAACGCCGTTGTTTTCGGCGTTGTGGTTCGCGCTTCTTACCGCGATATCGTCGATATCGGTAAGATACGCGCATCTTGCGCCCAGCTTAACTGCGGCAATGCCGAGTATGCCGCTGCCGCAGCCGACGTCTATGCACACGTCGCCCTCGGTTATGTAGTCCTGTAAAAGCTTTAAGCACATCGAAGTGGTTTCGTGTTCGCCCGTGCCGAATGCCATATTGCTGTCGAGCGTGATTACGACCTCGCCGCCCTTCTTTTCGTACTTTATCCATTCGGGAACGATAACGACCTTGCCGCCGATGTGCAACGGGCGGAAGTGCTTGCGCCAAACTTCGAGCCAGTCGTCCCCCTCGACCTCGCGGCGGGTCGTCTCTAACGAGCCGAAATTTATAAAGCCCGCGCCGTTTAAAGCGGCTTCTTCGAGGTCGGCGCGGATAAGCGGCAAGGTTTCAGCCGTGGCGTCGAGCGCGATAAACGCTTTTACAAGAACGTCGCGCGTGTCGTCTTTGAGGCTGTCGTCCATATAATCCCAGTACGTAGCCTTATCCTTTTGCAGGGCGATTACGTCCTTTACGTCGGAAATAGCCACGCCGTAGTTGGTGCATCGCCACATAACGTCGGCGACGACCTCGCTTGCTTCGCTTGTAGTATGTACGGTAACTTCTGTAAATTTCATAACAATAAGATTTTACCACTAACCCGAATTAAAGGCAAGTAATTACGGGGTATAATAAACCTCATCACCGCTCCGCAAGCTGCGCGGAGCTTCCCCCAAGGGGAAGCCTACAATATAGTTAACCTTCCCCTTACGGGGAAGGTGGCTGCACCGAGAAGGCGCAGCCGGATGAGGTTTATGAAACGGACAGCTTCCCCCTTTGAAACAAAGGGGGAAGCCTTTTATAAAGTTCTATTTCTTTTTTGTGCGGGGCGGCTCGGGGTTTTGCGTAAGCCCCTCCGTCACTTTATCGCAACAGCTTATCATTGTTTCGAGGCACTCTTCGAGCATAACGCCGTTTTCGCCGCCGAGGTTCTTCTTTATCAGCGCTTCGTTCACTATCGCCGCGCCGTAATTGAAGGACGTGTACAGACTTTTGAGGTAATGCTCGACGCCCGTAAAAGATTTTTTCGATATAATATGAAAGTTGTATATATCCTGCAAATGCTTCCGCGCCTGTCTGAATGCCGCCGCGCTGCGCTGCTCCTCAACGGCGAGTACGTCTGCCCTGAACGCGCGCACGAGCTCAATCATTTTCAACTGTTCAAAATCCGGCATATGCACACCCCTTTGAAGCTTGCGGCGCGCAACCTGCCCGCCGCTTTGTCTTCAAACGTTACTCCTGCGGTTTTGCCGCGCTGTTGAACGCCGCATTGATTACGGGGGACATATTTTTGTATTCCTTTACGCCCGTTCCCGCGGGGATAAGCTTACCTATTATTACGTTTTCTTTGAGGCCTACGAGAGGGTCGACCTTGTTTTTGATTGCCGCGTCGGTGAGCACCCTCGCCGTTTCCTGGAAGGAGGCAGCCGACAGGAAGGAATCGGTCGACAACGCGGCTTTGGTTATGCCCAAAAGCACGCGCTTTTGAAGCGCGGGCGTGCCGCCCGTTTCGATTGCCTTGCGGTTTTCTTCCTCGACGGTGAACATATCCACCGTTTCTCCGGGAAGAAGCCCCGTCGAGCCTGCGCTTTCTATCTTTACCTTACGAAGCATCTGGCGAACGATGATTTCAACGTGCTTGTCGTTGATATCGACGCCCTGCGAACGGTAAACCGACTGAACCTGTTCGAGAATATAGTCCTGCACGCCCCTTACGCCCGATACCCTTAAGATATCCTGAGGGTAAACCGAACCTGTATTTAAAACGGTACCCGGCTCGACCGTGTCGCCCGTCTTGACGTGAAGCTCGGCGTTGAACGGAAGCGTGTATTCCTTTTTCTGTTCGCCCGTGACCGCGTCGCGCACGATAATGTGTTTGAGGTTATCCTTGTCGTCGACGGTTACCACGCCCGAAACCTCGCAGAGGGTCGCGCAGCCCTTGGGTTTGCGCGCTTCGAAAAGCTCCTCTACGCGGGGAAGACCTTGCGTAATGTCGCCCGTCGCCGCGATACCGCCCGTATGGAAGGTACGCATGGTAAGCTGGGTACCGGGCTCGCCTATCGACTGAGCCGCGATAACGCCTACCGCTTCACCCGGCTGAACGGGTGTGTTCGTAGCCATATTCTTGCCGTAGCACTTTGCGCATACGCCGTAACGGGAATTACAGCTGAATATCGAACGTATGGAAACCTGTTCCACGCCCGCGGCGATAATTTCTTTGGCGAGCGCGTCGGTAACGAATTCGTTCTGCGCGACGATAACTCTGCCGTTTTTATCCTTGACGTCCTCCGCGACGAATCTGCCCTGAATTCTGTCTTCAAGCCCTTCGATAACTTCGCCGTTGGGTCCTATTATTGCCTTAACAACCATACCGCGGGGCTTTTTGCTGCCCGCCATACAGTCGTCCTCGCGGACGATAACGTCCTGCGAAACGTCGACAAGCCTTCTTGTCAGATAGCCCGAGTCCGCCGTTTTGAGCGCCGTATCGGCAAGGCCTTTACGACCGCCGTGCGAAGAAATGAAGTATTCGAGAACGGAAAGCCCCTGTCTGAAACACGACTTAACGGGAACCTCTATCTTTTTACCCTGAGGGTTAACCATCAGTCCGCGCATGCCCGAAAGCTGCTTCATCTGGTCGATTGAACCGCGGGCGCCCGAGTCCGCCATCATCCATATGGGGTTGAACTTATCCAGCGATTTTTTGAGCGCGTCGGTAACCGCGTCGGTTGCCGCGTCCCACGCGTCGATAACCGCGTTGTACCTCTCTTCCTCTCTCAAAAGTCCGCGCTGGTACTTCTTTTCTATCTTTATGACCTTTTCTTCGGTTTCCTTTACTATTTCCTTTTTCGCTTCGGGGATATGCATATCGAATACCGAAGTGGTTACCGCGCCTATCGTGGAATATTTATATCCGAGCGACTTGATTTTGTCGAGGACGTCCGCCGCCCTGGGCGCGCCGCCCGTCTTGAAGCAGCGCTCTACGATTTTGCCGAGCTGCTTTTTACCGACCGCAACCGCACTGCCGAGGAACTCGTAAGAAATTTCGTATTTTAAGAAATCTTCCTTATTTTCGCGCTTGACGAAGCCCAGATCCTGCGGCATTTCGTTATTGAAGATAATTCTGCCGACAGTCGTCTTGACCTTGCCCTGCACGGTTTCGCCGTTGACCGTAACGGTACGCCTTACGTAAATTTCGTCCTGCATATGGATAACCTTTGTCTGGTAAGCCATCAAAGCTTCATCCTCGGAAATGTACGCGTTGGGTATATATTTTTCCGCTCCCTCGTCGCCTTCCGCACACTCGACGTATCTGTCGCCGCTCCAACGGTAGAATTTACCCTCTTCGCGGCGGATAATCGTAAGGTAGTACGCGCCGAGAACCATATCCTGCGCGGGCTGCATAACGGGTTTGCCGTCGGAAAGCTTCAAAATATTGTTGGAGGAAAGCATCAAAAACCTTGCTTCCGCCTGCGCTTCGACAGAAAGGGGCACGTGAACCGCCATCTGGTCGCCGTCGAAGTCCGCGTTGAACGCGGTACAAACGAGCGGGTGAATTTTGATTGCCCTGCCCTCTATGAGCACGGGCTCGAAAGCCTGAATGGAAAGCCTGTGCAGCGTGGGCGCACGGTTCAAAAGCACGGGGTGCTCTTTAATCACCTGTTCGAGAACGTCCCATACGAGGGGTTTTGCGCGCTCTACGGTGCGCTTCGCGCTCTTTATGTTGTGGCACTGACCGCTTTCGACAAGCTTTTTCATAACGAAGGGCTTGAAAAGCTCGATTGCCATTTCCTTGGGAAGTCCGCACTGGTAAAGCTTGAGTTCGGGGCCTACGACGATAACCGAACGGCCGGAATAGTCGACGCGTTTACCTAAAAGGTTCTGGCGGAATCTGCCCTGCTTGCCGCGGAGCATTCCGGAAAGCGATTTTAATTCCCTGTTGGAGGGGCCGGAAAGCGCCTTGCCGCGGCGGCCGTTGTCGATTAACGCGTCAACGGCTTCCTGCAACATACGCTTTTCGTTTTTGACTATCATTTCGGGCGCGCCGAGCTCCATCATTCTCTTAAGACGGTTGTTGCGGTTGATAACGCGCCTGTACAAGTCGTTTAAGTCGGAAGAAGCGAACCTGCCGCCGTCGAGCTGAACCATCGGGCGGATTTCGGGAGGAAGCACGGGAAGCACGGTTAAAACCATCCATTCGGGGCGGTTGCCGCTCTTTCTGAACGCTTCGAGGATTTCGATTCTCTTCACCGCCTTTACGCGCTTCTGCGCAGCCGTGCTCGTTTCGATAATCTTCTTTGTTTCCTCGCACTCTTTATCGAGGTCGACAGCCATTAAAAGCTCGCGGATAGCCTCCGCACCCATTCCGACTTTGAGCCCCGTAACCTCGCTTTCGCCGTATTTTTCCTCGATTTCGCGAAGCTCCTTATCGTTTATGACCTGCTTGTATTCGAGCGCGGGCACAGTGCCGGGGTCGATAACGACGTACGCCGCGAAGTATATTACCTGTTCGAGAGATTTGGGCGACATATCGAGGATAAGCCCTATCCTCGACGGCACGCCGCGGAAGTACCAGATATGCGATACGGGGGCGGCGAGCTCGATATGACCCATTCTTTCCCTTCTGACCTTCGAGCGGGTTACTTCGACGCCGCACTTTTCGCAGGTGATGCCCTTATAGCGGATACGCTTGTACTTGCCGCAATGGCACTCCCAGTCCTTCATAGGTCCGAAAATCCTTTCGCAGAAAAGTCCGTCCTTTTCGGGTTTCTGGGTTCTGTAATTTATTGTTTCGGGCTTGGTTACCTCACCCTTGGAAAGTTCCCTTATTTTTTCGGGGGAAGCTACGCTGATTTTGATAGAACTGAAATCGTTTAATTCAAACATATTTTAACCTCCCTTTTAGTCCTCGTCCTTGTTCTCTTCGTCCTCGAACAGCTCGAAATCGTCCGTTTCGCCGTCGCTGTCGAACAAAGTAAATTTGTCGCCCAAATCGTCGTCATCGTCGTCATCTTCGCCGCCGAAAAGCTCCGCGCCGGTGAAGTCGTCCTCGTCGTCGGTATCGAATATCGAAATAGGCTCGATTTCCTCTTCCGCGGCCTCCTCTTTATGGCTGACAAGTTCGAGTTCCTCTTCGGGTATCTTCGCCTCCTGCTCCTGCGCCTCGCGCGCCCTTGCGGAAGGGATAGCTTCATCGTCGTCGTCAAGCTCGCGTATGATGAGCTCTTCGCCCGACTCGGTGAGCACCTTGATATCGAGCGCGAGCGACTGAAGCTCCTTCAAAAGCACTTTGAAGGCTTCGGGTATGCCCGGCTCGGAAATGTTGTTGCCCTTAACGATACTTTCGTACGTCTTTACGCGGCCGACGATATCGTCCGACTTGACGGTAAGTATTTCCTGCAAGATGTGCGCCGCGCCGTAAGCTTCGAGCGCCCAGACCTCCATTTCGCCGAAACGCTGTCCGCCGAACTGCGCTTTACCGCCGAGGGGCTGCTGAGTTACGAGGCTGTAAGGGCCGATACTTCTTGCGTGTATCTTGTCGTCGACGAGGTGGATAAGCTTAATCATATACTGCACGCCGACCGTGACCCTGTTTTCGAAGGGCTCGCCCGTTCTGCCGTCGTATACCTGAATTTTACCGTCAACCTTGCCTTCGGGGTTTAAGATATTGTTTTCCTGGAAAAGGCTCTTTATATCCTGCTCGGTCGCGCCGTCGAATACGGGGGTCGCAATCTTCCAGCCGAGCTGCTTGCATACAAGCCCTAAGTGCACTTCGAGCACCTGACCGATATTCATACGCGAAGGAACGCCGAGGGGGTTTAAAACTATCTGCAAGGGAGTGCCGTCCGCAAGGAAAGGCATATCCGCCTGCGGAAGCACGCGCGAAATAACGCCCTTGTTGCCGTGGCGGCCCGCCATCTTGTCGCCGACCTGAACCTTACGCTTCTGCGCGATATATACGCGCACGAGCTTGTTTACGCCGGGGGAAAGCTCGTCCTTGTTCTCGCGGGTGAATATTTTTACGTCTACTACTATACCGCCCTCGCCGTGAGGAACTTTAAGAGAGGTATCCCTGACTTCCCTCGCCTTTTCGCCGAAGATTGCGCGAAGAAGCCTTTCTTCGGGGGTGAGCTCGGTTTCGCCCTTGGGGGTGACCTTACCTACGAGGATATCGCCGGGCTGAACCTCCGCACCTATCCTTATGATACCGTCGGCGTCGAGGTCCTTCAAGGCATCCTCGGAAACGTTGGGGATATCGCGGGTGATTTCCTCTTCGCCGAGTTTGGTGTCGCGCGCTTCGGTTTCGTGCTCTTCGATATGGATTGACGTGAACACGTCGTCCTGAACGAGCTTTTCGGAAATGAGAATAGCGTCCTCGTAGTTGTAGCCTTCCCACTCCAT
>DOCD01000141.1:0-2455 GCA_003503945.1 Clostridiales bacterium
CTTCGGGTAAATTGTAATAAAAATCGGATTTTTTGTATTGCATATAAAATAATCTACGGCGCGCGTTCGTTTCGTGAACTTAGTTTTTGTCAAATAATGAAAGTTGATCTTTTTGCTTTTCGGTCAATTTGTAACCCAAATGTTCGTACCCGCCTTTTAAGGGCATTCTGCCGCGCGGGGTGCGGGCGATAAACCCGAGCTGTAAAAGATAGGGTTCGTACACGTCCTCTATGGTGCCCGCGTCCTCGTTTATGGTTGCGGCAAGCGTTTCCAGCCCGACGGGCTTGCCGTCGAATTTCTCTATCATTGCGCGCAAAAGACTTCTGTCTATCTCGTCAAGCCCGAGCTCGTCGATTTCCATTTTGCCCAAGGCGTACTTCGCGTCGGACACCGTAACCGCGGCGTTGCCGTTTATGGTTGAAAAGTCGCGCACGCGCTTTAAAAGCCTGTTTGCTATACGCGGCGTTCCGCGCGAGCGGCGGGCTATTTCCGACGCGGCGTCGCCGTCGACCGCGATATCCAGCGTTTTCGCGCTGCGAGAAACTATCTCTTTGAGCTCCGCGGGGGTGTACATTTCGAGGCGGCAGATTATGCCGAATCTGTCGCGCAAGGGGTTTGCAATCATACCCGCGCGAGTGGTCGCGCCGATAAGTGTAAACTTTTTTAAAGAAAACCTTATGTTGCGCGCACTGGGACCCTTACCGACGATTATATCGAGCGCGTAATCCTCCATTGCGGAGTACAGAATTTCTTCGACGCTGTGGTTAAGGCGGTGAATTTCGTCGATAAACAGCACGTCGCCCTCGTTAAGGTTGGTGAGTATCGCAGCCAAATCGCCGCTTCGCTCGATTGCGGGCGCGCTGGTCATTTTCAGCTGTCCGCCCATTTCGTTCGCGATAATGTGCGCGAGCGTGGTTTTGCCGAGACCGGGCGCGCCGTATAAAAGCACGTGTTCCAGAACCTCGCCGCGCTGCTTTGCGGCGTTCATATATACTTTCAGATTTTCCTTGACCTTGCTCTGACCGACGTACGCTTCCAGAGTTTTGGGGCGAAGCACGTTTTCTTCGATATCGTATTCGCCCTTAGTGCTCTGCACAAGCCTGTTTTCGTCCTCGCCGAAGCCGTCTATTTCGTCGTCGTCGAAAAACATTTTACATTCCCCTTAACGCTATCATTATTATATCTTCGACGGACTCCGCGCCGCTTGCGCGGGCGCGGGCAATCGCCTTTTCGCTTTCCGCGCGGGTGAAGCCGAGCGTCATCAGCGCCACGACCGCGTCCTCGTCGCCGCTTGTTACGGGCGGAAGAGCCGAAGCCCCGACCGAGGCGGACGGCGCCGACTTGAAGCCGACCTTTTCCCTTAGCTCCAAAATTATGCGCTCCGCCGTCTTTTTGCCCAAGCCCTTTATCGAAGAAAGGCGCTTTACGTCGGAAGTTGCGATTGCGGCGGCAAGCTCGCCCACGCTCATCCCCGCGAGCACAGATATACCCATTTTAGGCCCTACGCCCGAAACGGTTATAAGCTTTAAAAACATATTTTTTTCATCGGGGGAGGAAAAGCCGAAAAGCGCCGTGCCGTTTTCGCTTACGGACAGATAGGTGTAAACCTCCCCTTCCTTTTTGCCCGACAGCGAGGAAAAAGCGGAAGCCGAACACGTAACTTCGAAGCCTATGCCCGACGCCGTTTCAATCAGTGCGCACTCCGGCGTCAAATTCAAAATTTTACCTTTAATTAAACCTATCATAATTTCTCCTCACGCAAATCCCGCGCCATTACGCGCACCGTTTTTTTTATTTTTAACGTATTCCGAAAAGTTTGCCGAAGCGGGACGTGTGCGCGTGGCACAACGCTACCGCGAGCGCGTCCGCCGCGTCGTCGGGGCGGGGGATTTTGTTTAAATGCAACAGCGACGTTACGACATGCTGCATCTGAATTTTGTCCGCCTTGCCGTAGCCCGTCAAGGACTGTTTTATCTGGTTGGGGGTGTACTCGAAAAGTCTGCCGCAGTACTTTATGCAGGTTAAAAGCATAACCCCCCTCGCGTGCGCTACGGGTATGCCCGTCGTTATGTTTTTGGAAAAGAACAGCTCTTCCACGGCAATTTCTTCGGGCTTGTACTTGTTTAAAATTTTGTTTATCCCCTCTTCGAGCATAGCGAGCCTTACGGGCAAACTTTCGTCTTTCGGCGTAAGCACCACCCCGTAATCCACCGCTACGGTATTGTCGTTTTTAAGTTTTTCGACCACCCCGTAGCCCATAGTGGCGAGCCCCGGGTCCAAACCCAATATAACCATTTTTTTCACGAAATTCTCGCGCTATTCTGCGCGCGACAATTTCCGTGATTTTTGGAAACTATGTTTCCCTTGTTGCGATTTTAAGGGCAAACTTATTATATAATCGCAACAATTCCCTTCCATTGAGACGCAAGTATGCGCAAATTGAGACGAGCCTTGA
>DOCD01000141.1:2816-4348 GCA_003503945.1 Clostridiales bacterium
AGGCGGCGGTTATCCCTACCGCCGACGAGACGCTTGCAAAAAGTGTGATTTTTGCTTGCAACATTTATTTTTTCAAAAGCTGTTTCAATATAATTATAAAGTAAACGGCGGGATAAGTCAACTTAAATTAATTGAAGCTTTGTGCATAAAATTGTTGACTAATCAACAATTTTATAATATAATATTTCAAAATACGGAGGTTACGCAATGGAAAAAATTTTTGAAAATTTTACTTTCACCGTCTTAAAATTAAACAAACTGATACAAAAAATCAAGCACGTGGAAATGCGGGAATTCGGGCTTAAAACCATTCACGTTATGTGCCTTTACCGCCTTTATTCAAACCGCGGCGGGCTCACCTGCGGCGAGCTTGTAAAGCTTACGCTCGAAGACAAATCGGCGATTTCCCGCGCGGTCAAGGTATTGAAGCAAAAGGGCTACGCGAATTACGACAGCCGCTCTTACAACTCTTTGATTACGCTTACCGAAAACGGCGTTAAAATCGCCGAAACAACCATAGCAAAAGCCGAACGGGCGGTAAACGCGGCAAGCTGCGATTTTACCGAGGAACAGCGTTTGAATTTTTATAAATCGCTCGACGTGATAGCCGAAAAGCTGCAAGCTTATTACGAGGGGCTGACAGAGGGTAAAAATGATTAAAATTTTAGTCGATTCCGCGTCCGACGTGGAGCTTAAAGACGCCGAAAAGCTGGGCATAACCCTTGCGCCCATGCAGATAAGGTTCGGCAACGAGGAATACTTCGACGGCGTTGATATAAGCCACAGAGAGTTTTTCGAAAAGCTTATCGAAAGCGACGAACTGCCGCAGACCAGCCAGATTAACGAGTACCGCTTTTCGGAATACTTCGAACAGCTCACAAAGGACGGCAGCGAAGTTATAGCCATAACCATTTCTTCCAAGCTTTCGGGCACGTACGACTGCGCGGTAAAGGCGGCGAAAAGCTTCGGCAAAAGGGTGCGCGTCGTAGACAGCCTGAACGCGTGCATAGGCGAACGCATACTGCTCGATTACGCCCTGCGGCTTTTGCACGGCGGGTGCTCTGCGGAGGATATCGAGCGAAAGCTCAACGAAAGCAAGGGCAAAATTCAGGTGCTTGCGCTCCTCGACACCCTGCACTATCTGCGCAAGGGCGGCAGAATTTCCGCCGTCGCCGCAATAGCGGGCGAAATGCTTTCGATTAAGCCCGTCGTCGGCATAATCGACGGAAAGGTCAAGCTCGTGGGTAAAGCGATGGGCTCGAAAAAGGGCAACAACCTTTTAACCGCGCTCGTCGACAAGTGCGGCGGGATAGATTTCGGTATGCCGTACGTTTTGGGCTATTCGGGGCTTTCCGACGAATGCCTTAAAAAGTACCTAAAAGACAGCGAAAAGCTCTGGAAGGACAACATCGCAGACGTACCCTCCTATATGATAGGCAGCACTATCGGCACGCACATAGGTCCGGGCGCAATCGCCGTGGCGTTTTTCGCAAAATAGAATAAATATTACGGGCGGCGCATTTGCGCCGCCC
>DOCD01000090.1 GCA_003503945.1 Clostridiales bacterium
GCCGTAAGCGTAAAAATTGAAATAAATATGGGTAATTTAGTAACTTTTTTCATAAAAATCTCTGAAAACTATTAGAAGCTGACTTTTACGTTCTGCCTTTCTTCGGCGCTGTCAAGCTCGAAGTAGGGCTGTTTTTCAAGTTTCATAACACCCGCGATAATCGAAGCGGGGAAGGTGCGTATTTTTGTGTTAAACTGTTTAATTGTGGCGTTATAGTATTTTCTTACGTTTGCAAGCTCGTATTCGATATTTTTAAGCTGATTCTGCAAATCGAGGAAGTTTGTATTCGCTTTGAGCTCGGGATATCTTTCCATAACCATATTGAAGTTACGCATTGTTTGCGTAAGCTCGGCGTTTGCTTCGATTTTTTCCGCGGGAGTGGAAGCGCTCTGCGCCTTGCTGCGCGCAGCAATTACGCTTTCAAGCGTACCGCTTTCATGCTTTGCATACCCTTTAACGGTTTCAACGAGGTTGGGTATAAGGTCGTAACGCTTTTTAAGGTAAATATCGATATTGTGGAAAGCTTCTTCGTACTGGTTTTCCATACGAACGAACGAGTTTCGCGCCGATATTACCCAGCATACTATTACAATGACGAGAAGCAGCGCTATTGCGCCTATTACGATTCCGACGATTGCGCCGGTGCTTAAAAGTAAATTCATTTTATAAATTTCTCCTTTTATTTATAATTTTTTAATTTCGTTTAATGCATTTTTTAAGAAAGCTTCCGCGGTGGAGTCCTTCCTTATAGCTTCGAGCGCTTCGCTCGGCTCGAACCACTTGACTTCCGCAAGCTCGTTCGGGTCGGGGCAAGCTTCTCCGTTTTCAGCCATTATGAGGAAGTTAAGCATAAGTACGTTTTTAGGTTCGTGATAGCGTGACCCCATATACTTGAATTTCACGGTATCGAGCCGCGTTTCTTCCTTAAATTCACGCGTGACCGCTTTTTCGGCGGTTTCGCCTTTTTTGACGTAGCCTGCAAACAAAATGTAGTCGTCGTTCCCGTTATGCTTTGCAAGCATAATTTTATCCTTGTTTCTGTTGGTAACAACCATACTTACCGCCGTTGCGAAACGTGGGAAGCGGTATTCGCCGCAGGCTTTGCAGTAGGGTACAAGCCCTTCGTCCTGTTTGAACATAAGCGTAAGTTTTTCACCGCATTCGGTGCAATACATATATTTATCCTCCTTGAAAAGCCGCCATATGCGGCGTATGTATACTCTTTTTTATTTTACTACACAATATTATATAACATATTTTTACGAATTTCAATAGTTGAACGCAAATTTAACCAAATTATTGACTTATTTTCACAAATAATATATAATTATATGTAATATTAAGTATAAACGGGGAATAATTGTGGATTACGAAAGAGCTTATGCATTTTTGGAGAAACTCGGGCAGACGCAGCTTCTCGATTACTACGGCGAACTGAACGAATCCGAGCGCGAAAATCTGCTTGCCGAAATCGAAAAGGCAAATTTCGGCGTTATCGGGAATATAAATAAGAGTAAAGCCGAAGAGGACGGAAAAGTCGAGCCGTGCGCGGCGAAATCTTTAAGAGATATAGCCGAAAACCGCGAGCTTTATGATAATGAAGGAATAAGGCTTTTGCGTAAAAACAAGGTTGCGGCGGTATTGCTTGCGGGCGGGCAAGGCACGCGTCTTGGCTTCGATAAACCCAAAGGCACTTTCAACATAGGCGAAACGCGTACGCTGTCGATTTTCGGTCAGCTTATGAACAATATAAAAGAAGTGACCGACCGTGTCGGGTGCTTTTTTCCGCTGTTTGTAATGACAAGTACGGTGAACAACGACGAAACAGTAGATTTTTTCCGGAATAACGATTTCTTCGGGTATCCTAAGGAAAAAATTTACTTTTTTATACAGGATTCCGAGCCGGTGTGCGATTTTAACGGAAAAGTTCTGCTTGCAGATAAACACCGTCTTGCACTGTCGCCGAACGGCAACGGCGGGTGGTATTCGTCGCTTGTGAACGCGGGGCTTTCGGAGGTTTTAAAAAAGGAAGGAGTCGAGTGGATAAACGTATTCGGCGTGGATAACGTATTGCAAAGAATATGCGACCCCGCTTTTATAGGCGCAACCTCGCTTTCGGGTAAGGCTTGCGGTGCGAAAGTCGTAAAAAAGACCTGCCCCGAAGAGAGGGTGGGCGTGCTTTGTCAAAAGGGCGGTAAACCCTGCATAATAGAATACTTTGAAATGCCGCCCGAGCTTGCTTCGCTTCGCGACGCCGACGGCGAGCTTACGCTTAGATACGGGGTTATACTCAATTATCTTTTCAGGGTGAAAGAGCTGGACGCAACTATCGAACATAAGCTACCTTATCACCTTGCGAAAAAGGCTGTACCCTACTTTGAGGGCGGGAAAATAGTTGCTCCCGATAAGCCCAACGCGTTAAAGTTCGAAACGCTTGTCGTTGATATGGTTAAATTCATGGGAAGCTGCCTTGCTTTCGAGGTTGAGCGAGGGAAAGAATTTGCTCCCGTTAAAAATAAAACGGGCGTTGACAGCGTGGATACCGCGCGCGAGCTTTTAAAGCAAAACGGAA
>DOCD01000112.1:0-349 GCA_003503945.1 Clostridiales bacterium
CATTTTATTTTGGTTAGTTTATAAAATAACCGTACAAAAAAATAACAAAATTTCGGAGGAATTTTTTATGAAAATCAAGCCTTTATTCGATAAGGTAGTAGTCGAAGGACTTAAAGCCGAAGAAAAGACCAAAAGCGGACTTTATCTCACTTCCGCCGCGCAGGAAAAACCCGCGACCTGCGTTGTCGTTGCAGTCGGCCCCGGCGGAATGATTGACGGAAAAGACGTTAAAATGCAGGTTAAAGTAGGCGATAAAGTTCTGATTGCGAAGTACAGCGGAACCGAAGTAAAAGTTGACGATAAAGAATATACGATAATACGCCAAAACGATATTCTGGCTATTGTCGAG
>DOCD01000112.1:612-801 GCA_003503945.1 Clostridiales bacterium
AACGATATTCTGGCTATTGTCGAGTAAATAAAAGGAGTTTAAATTATGGCTAAACAGATTAAATACGGCGACGAAGCAAGGAAAAAACTTGAAACGGGCGTAAACGTAATTGCCGACACGGTAAAAATCACGCTTGGTCCCAAAGGCAGAAACGTAGTCCTCGATAAGAAGTTCGGCGCGCCCCTTATC
>DOCD01000112.1:1107-3390 GCA_003503945.1 Clostridiales bacterium
AAGAAGTTCGGCGCGCCCCTTATCACCAACGACGGCGTAACCATCGCAAAGGAAATCGAACTTGAAGACCCGTTTGAAAACATGGGCGCGCAGCTCGTAAAAGAAGTTTCCACAAAGACGAACGACGTAGCCGGCGACGGCACTACCACCGCGGTCGTGCTTGCGCAGGCTATCGTAAAAGAAGGGCTTAAAAACCTTGCGGCAGGCGCAAACCCCATTATACTTAAAAAAGGTATTTCGGAAGCGGTTGATACCGCCGTTGCAAAAATCAAATCCATTTCGAAACCCGTCGAAAATAAACTTGGCATTTCTCAGGTTGCCTCCATTTCCGCAGGCGACGAAAAAATCGGCGAGCTTATCGCAAACGCTATGGAAATCGTCGGCAAAGACGGCGTAATTACCGTTGAAGAAGGCAAGACTATGGCAACCGAGCTGACAACCGTCGAAGGAATGCAGTTTGACAGAGGCTACGCTTCCGCTTATATGGTAACAAATACCGATAAAATGGAAGCCGTGCTCGACAACCCCTATATCCTTATAACCGACAAAAAGATATCGGCATTGCAGGAAATTCTTCCCGTAATCGAGCCCATAGCTCAGCAGGGCGCAAGGCTTTTAATTATTGCGGAAGACGTTGAAGGCGACGCACTTGCAGCACTTATCGTAAACAAACTCAAGGGCGTTTTGAACTGCGTAGCGGTTAAAGCACCCGGCTTCGGCGACAGAAGAAAGGCCATGCTCGAAGATATCGCAATCCTCACGGGCGGCACCGTAATTTCAAGCGATTTGGGATACGAATTCAAGGACGTCACAACGGATATGCTCGGCAGGGCTTCTCAGGTTAAAGTCGATAAAGACAACACCACTATTATTAACGGCGCAGGCGACGCAAAAGATATCAAAGCACGCGTATCCTCCATTAAGGCGCAGATTGCCGAAACCACGTCCGACTACGACAAGGAAAAATTACAGGAAAGACTTGCAAAGCTTGCGGGCGGCGTTGCCGTCATCAATGTGGGCGCGGCAACCGAAGTCGAAATGAAGGAAAAGAAGCTCCGCATAGAAGACGCGCTCGCAGCTACCCGCGCAGCGGTCGAAGAAGGTATCGTGCCCGGCGGCGGCGTTGCCCTCCTTTCCACCATTCCCGAGCTTAAAAAGCTTATCGAAACTCTCGAAGGCGACGAAAAGACAGGTGCAGCCATCGTTATGAAAGCAATCGAAGAGCCCGTACGCCAGATTGCGAAGAACGCAGGCCTTGACGGCTCGGTTGTAGTAAACAATATTTTAAGCGCCAAAAAGAAGAATTACGGCTTCGACGCACTTAAAAACGAATATACCGATATGGTTGCAAGCGGCATTCTCGACCCGACGAAAGTATCGCGTTCGGTACTTCAGAATGCAGCGTCGGTTGCGGCAACCCTGCTCACCACGGAAAGCATCGTAACCGATATCCCCACCCCTCCCGCGGCCGCGCCCATGGGCGGCAACCCCGATATGGGCGGAATGTACTGATAAAACAATAGAAATTAAAAATCTCTGCGAAACTTCGCAGAGATTTTTTTTAATTACGTATTTTTTCGAGTATTCTTTCAAGTGCGTATTTGCCGTGCTCGTAGGTTAAGCCGCCTTGAAAATAAGCGATATACGGCGGCTTTACGGGCCCGTCGGCGGAAAGCTCAATCGACGCGCCTGAAATAAACGTGCCAGCCGCCATAATTATTTTATCGTCGTAACCGGGCATATCCCACGGCTCGCACGTCACAAAACTGTCAATCGGGGAAACGTACTGCACTTCCCTTATAAAATCAACCATTTTTTCCGCACTGTCAAACCGGATAGCGCGGGTTATGTCGTGCGGGGTCTTATCCAACGACGGGTAATTGACGTAACCCAACTCTTCCATGGCCGCGCCTATCAGAAGGCTGCACTTTATCGCCTGACATACGGTATGCGGTGCAAGAAACAGTCCTTGATAAAAACATGTGTAACCGCCCTGATAAGAGCCGACTTCGAGCCCGAGCGACGGCGCAGTAAGCCTTTTACCTATCATTTCAACGTATTCGGTTTTTCCGCAGATATAACCGCCGTTTGGGGCAAGCCCCCCGCCCGCATTTTTTATAAGCGAACCGACGATAATATCCGCGCCGACTTCCGCAGGCTCCTTATTTTCGACAAACTCGCCGTAACAATTGTCTACGAATATACAGCCTTTAAAACCGAGCTTTCTTACAAACCTGCACGCTTCGCCTATTTCCTCGCATGAAAAAGCGTCGCGAAGCTCAT
>DOCD01000112.1:3697-4178 GCA_003503945.1 Clostridiales bacterium
ACGCTGAATATAGACAACCTTGACTTTGTCGTTAAATTTTGCGGAAATTGCATCGAAATCGAATTTGCCGTCTTTTAGGTCGACGCACTCGAAATTAACGCCGAAATCTTTTAGTGAGCCGTTATTTTCACCGAAAATAACCCCCCGCAACGTATCGTACGGCATTCCGCTTATACAAAAAAGCGTATCGGCAGGCCTCAAAAGCCCGAACAAGGCAACTGTAAGCGCGTGCGTACCCGAAAGCAAATGCGGCGAAACTATTCCGCTTTCCGCGCCGAAAGCCATTGCATACAGTTTGCCGAGGCAATCCCTGCCCTCGTCGTCATAACCGTAACCCGTCGTGCCGTTAAAATGGCGGAGCGCGATACGGCACTCGGAAAAGGCGTTCAAAACCTTTTTCTGATTAAAATAAGCAATTTCTTCCGCTATTTCGAATTTGTCTTTTAATTTATTTTCGCAATCTTTAATAAATACGTTATTG
>DOCD01000112.1:4394-5340 GCA_003503945.1 Clostridiales bacterium
TTTCCACGGTCGCCTCGTTTGGCGAAAGCCATTTAATATTATCAAGTTTTTTAAAAAAAGTTATCTGTCTTTTGGCATAGCGCCGTGTGTTTTGTTTAATTATGTCACGCATAGTACTATGCTTTTCTTGATTTTTTAAACCTTGGACAACTTCTTTGTATCCTATCGCCTGCATACATTGACAATTTTCGTCAATTCCCGCATCAAGCAGCTTTTCAACCTCGTCAACGAGTCCGCTATCGAACATTTTGTCAACCCTGAGGCTTATCCGTTCATACAACTCTTCGCGCGGATAATCAACCGCAACCGCAAAATAATCGCGTTTCAATTTTCTGCCGTCGTTTATTTCCGATTTTTTTCTTCCGCTCGTTTCGTATATTTCAAGAGCGCGAATTACGCGTTTAACATCGTTTACGTGCAGTTTTTCCGCCGTTTCCGTATCGGCGTTTCTTAAAAGACCGAATAAGTATTCCTTCCCGCGCTCTTCGGCGATTTTTTCGTATTTTTTCCTTACTTCTCCGTCGGCAGCAACATTTCCGTAACTGAAATCATACAGTAGCGAATTTATATAAAAACCGGTACCGCCGCACACCACGGGTACTTGACCGTCTTTTATCAAACCGTCGACTATCGGTTCAGCCAGCCTCATATAATCGGACACACTGAATTCGCTTTCGGGCGATACCACGTCAATCATATGATGCTTTACGCCGCGCATTTCCTCAGCCGTCGGCTTCGCCGTACCTATATTTAGCCCTCTGTAAACAAGCTGAGAATCGGCGGAAACAACTTCCGTGCCGAGCTTCAACGCACAATTTACGGCTAAATCGCTTTTCCCTGTCGCAGTCGGCCCGCAAATAACAAGCAATTTCCCCAAATCAAACCAACCTTTTAAACATTTTTTCGATATCTTTTTTTGTAAGCTCAACGCAAACAGGTCTGCCGT
>DOCD01000112.1:5501-8331 GCA_003503945.1 Clostridiales bacterium
AATCGACGGCAAGTGCGGTTTTGCCCGTTGCCGTAGCGCCGCAGATAACGAGAAGCTTATTCAAAAGTTACACCTACCTCTTGAACATTTTCTCTATTTCAATCTTGGTCATTTTAACGCAAACAGGTCTGCCGTTCGGGCATTTTAAGCCCATATTACCTTTCATTAATTCAAAAAGCTTGTCAACCTCCTCATCGGTCAGCGACATTCCGCCCTTTACCGCGTGTTTACATGCCATAGTCGCAAGCCTGTCTTTGAGAATATCCTCTATTTTGATTTCTTTTAACGTCTTTATATCGGATAGAATTTCACCGAAAAAGTCTTCAAGATTGATATCCTTCAAATCGGCGGGCACTTCGTCAACCCTGAAAGATTGAACGCCGAACGGCTTCAAATCGAAACCCAGACTTCTTATAACTGAAATATTCTGTTCGATAAACTCCGTTTCCTGCGCGTTCGTACCGAAAAGATAGGGTATCAGAAAACACTGCCTGTCTATTTTTCTGTTTATCATTTTTTCACGCAGCCTGTCGTAGATAAGTCTTTCGTGCGCGGCGTGCTGGTCAATCAGATAAACTTTATCGCAAACTTCATATATAAGATATGTATTGAAAAGATTTCCTTTATACTTGCGGCTTTCGAATTCAATCATCTGCTGCTCGTACTTTCGGCGCTCGTAAGCCTCGTCTATCCTCGTATCACCGTCGAGCCCGTCGGACATAGTATCATTTGAAACTATCATCTTCAACGGCTCGGTTTCCGGTATATATTTAAACGGCTCGTCAAGAAGCGGGTCGTAATACTTTACAGGCTTTTCCTCTTTATTATCGTAATATTTTATACCGTTCGGTTCCGAGACGTCGACTTTTACGTCGACAGGCTTTTCAATTACTTCGTTTTGCTCAATCGAAACGGAAAAAACCTTGTTTTTATCTTCATCTACCGTTGATTTGATTTCGGGCAGTCTTACGCTGTCGACCACAAACTGAGCCGCCGAAGCGTTTCCGTCGAGAATTGAAAGGATTATTTTGTAAACAGCACCGAATACCGTTTTATTATCGACAAATCTTACGTCGGCTTTGTTCGGGTGCACGTTCACGTCCACAAACCCTGACGGAACACGCATATTCAGCACGTAAAAAGGATATTGCCTTTTCATTGCGTAATTCGCGTACGCATTCGAAATAGCCGTGCTTACGGTATTATTTACTATGTATCTGCCGTCGAGGAACAAGCTCTGATAAGTTCTGTTCGGTTTGAAAAAATTCTGATTACCGATAAACCCGTTCAGCTTAATGCCGTCTTTTTCCGCGTTTATCTTGAAGCACTGTGAAATAACTTTAGCGCCGTACACTTGCGCGACCGCTTCGTCGAGCCCGCCGCCGTGCGACTGCAAAATAAGTTTTCCGTCCGCATAATATTTGAACGAAATTTCGGGATTGCCGAGAATAAAACGGGTTATAAAGTTGGTTATATCGCCTTCCTCTTTCTTATCCTGTTTCAGAAACTTGGCGCGTACTGGGGTATTGTAAAACAAGTCGCGCACGCAGATTTCCGTTCCCTGCGTCAAAACCGACGGCTCAATCGCTCCGACAGTTCCGTCGACACAAGCCACCCTGTACGCAGGGTTACCCTCCGTTACTGAAACCATTTCTACTTTTGCAACAGCGGAAATACTCGCAAGCGCTTCGCCCCTGAAACCGAGTGTTGCAATTTTATCCAGATCCTCCGCCCGCGAAATTTTACTCGTCGCATGCGGGAAAAACGCAGCGCGCATATCCTCGCGGTCTATTCCGCACCCGTTATCGCACACCTTGATAAGCTGCTTGCCGCCGCGTTCGATATAGACGGTAATTTCGTCGGCACCCGCGTCGATACTGTTTTCGACAAGCTCCTTTACAACCGAATACGGTCGGTCTACGACTTCGCCGGCAGCTATCCTGTTATAGATGCTTTTCGTTAAAATATTTATCTTTTTCATAGTTTAACCTTTTCAACCAAATCGCCCAAAAGCATAAACGCCTGCATTGGCGATAAAGTATCCATATTGACTTCGCTCAATATCCTTTCGACTTCGGTAAGCTCCTTTTCGGGCGGAGCTTCGTCGGATACGGCGTTAAATTCCCTGTCGCCGCTCTCAATACTCTTTAATATGCTTTTCGCCCTGTCGGTCACGCACTGCGGAACGCCGGCAAGAGATGCAACCTCTATACCGAAGCTTCTGTTTGCCCCGCCGCGCATAATCTTGCGCAAAAATACGATTCCGCCGTTAATTTCACGAACGGAAATTTTATAGTTTTTAACCCCTTCGAGCTTGCTTTCAAGCTCTGTCAACTCGTGATAATGGGTTGCAAACATCGTCTTTGCCCCGATATTTTTGGTGATATGCTCGATTACCGCCCACGCAATTGAAAGCCCGTCATAGGTGCTCGTTCCTCTGCCGACTTCGTCCAAAATCAAAAGACTGTTGCGCGTGGCGTTCTGTAAAATCGACGCCACCTCTATCATCTCAACCATAAACGTACTCTGGTCGGAAATAAGGTTATCGCTCGCCCCTACCCTCGTGAACACGCGGTCAATAATGGGCACCTGCGCCGATTTAGCCGGCACGAAGCAACCCAGATGCGCCATAATAGCAATAACGGCAGTCTGCCGCATATAAGTACTTTTCCCCGCCATGTTAGGGCCTGTAAGTATTATGGTTTTATTCTCGCCTTCGTCCAGCGTAATGTCGTTGGGAATAAACCTTTCCTTTGAAATAATTTCAACGACGGGGTGTCTGCCGTCTTTTATTATCAGCGGTTTACTGCTTTCAACCATTGTAGGGCGG
>DOCD01000010.1:0-514 GCA_003503945.1 Clostridiales bacterium
CGACTTGCCGCCGGGGGCGGCGCACGCGTCGAGCAGCTTTTCGCACGGGGCTATAACCGAACAAATAGCGACCGACCCGACCGACTGAAAGGTATACCCGCCCGAAAGAAAATTTTCGTCGCGGACGAAGCTGTCGAAAATATATACGTTTTCAAAGGGGGTCGTTATATGCTCTTTATTAAGATACTCCTTTTCGCCGCGGACAAACCGCACGCACACGCCACGCGACGGGGCGCCTAGTATATCCGCCGCCTCGCCCTTGTAGCTGCGCCTCAGCTTTTTGACGAGCCATAAAGGCGCCGAACATTCAACGGAAAGTCTTTCGTCTGTTTTTTCGGGCATCGGCGGGATTTTGTACGAGCGCAAAAAGGCGTTAACGAAGCCCGCCGCCCCGTCCTTGCCGAGTTTTTTTACGAGTTCTACCGCGCTGTCGACGACCATGTAGTCGTGCTTCGACATAAATTCGAGCATGTACAGCGCGATTTTAAGGATTATCCTTACGGCGGGGGTGGGG
>DOCD01000010.1:815-2611 GCA_003503945.1 Clostridiales bacterium
TGGGGGGCTTATTTGTATTTGCCCCGATAATATGCGCGAGGTAAATATCCTTTTCCATTACCCCGTAGCAAATTTTGACCGTGCGCGCCCTGTTTAACGGCTCAATCGGCGTGTCGGCTATCGCCTGTTTTAAAAATTTGCCCTCTCTAAATACCTTGTCGAGTATTAAATACGGGTCGCATATGGGGTTAGTCAAGTATATCGCCCGCCTTTATCTTTCTGCCGTTCACGTAGTCCGCCGCGCTCATTCTTTTGCCGCCCGCGGGCTGAAGCTCCTTAACGAGTATCGCGCCCCCGCCGCAGCCCACCAAAATACCCCGTTTGTCGGCGCATATTACCGCCCCTTTTTCGCCTTGCGCTTCGAAAGGCTGCGCCTTTAATATATTGAGCACATTTCCGCCCTGCATGCAATATGCGAGGGGTTCGGGGTTAAACGCGCGGATTAAGCGGCATATATGCTCGGGCGAAGCGGCGAAGTCTATTTTTCCGTCGGCTTTACTCACTTTTTTACAGAGCGTTGCTTTTGCTTCGTCCTGAACGAGTAGCTGGGTCTGTCCGCTTTTAATAAGCGCGACCGCCTCGACGGCGGCTTCCGCGGAAAGGTAAGAAAGCTTTTTTGACAGCTCACCGCAGGTCATATCGCCTATCTCGCAGCGTTTGACGAGAAGTATGCCGCCCGTGTCGAGCGTGAGCTCGGTTTTCATTACCGTAACGCCCGTGTGCGTTTCGCCCGCGGATATTGCCGACTGAATGGGCGATGCCCCGCGGAATTTGGGCAGAAGCGAGGCGTGCAAATTCCATACACCTTTAGGGAAGCAATTTAAAATTTCCTTTGACAACAGCTGACCGTAAGCGCAGGTTATCATGATATCGGCGCCGAGCGACATGACATCTTCGACGTGTTCGCGGACTTTATTAAAGTCGTAAACGGGCACGCCGAGCGCCTCCGCCCTCGACTTTACGGGGGTGGGGGTGAGCGTCTTTTTTCTGCCGAACGGCTTGTCGGGCTGGGTTATTACCGCCGCAACGCCGTACTCTTTAACGAGAGCTTCGAGCGCGGGCACGGCGTATTCGGGCGAACCCGCAAAAACTATTTTCATAGTACACCTCATCCGGCTTGCCCTACACGGGCAAGCCACCTTCCCCAAAGGGGAAGGCTAACAGATATCCGTTGTTTTAAAAATGCTAAGCTCCGTCCCCAAAGGGGAAGGCTGCAATGCTGTTAATCGTCCGCTTCCACGTCGTAAAGCTCGGTAGCCTTGTCGGTGTATAAAACGCCGTCGAGGTGGTCGAGCTCGTGACAGACCGCGCGCGCGAAAAATCCGACGGCGGTAAGCTTGTGCTTTTTGCCGTAACGGTCGCGGTACTCGGCTTTGACCTTGTCGGGGCGGGTAACGGTACCCTGCTTGCCCTTTACCGAAAGGCAGCCCTCGGGGCCCGTCTGCTCACCCTTTGAAAAGAGAATGACGGGGTTGACCATTTCGAAGAACCCTTCCTCGACGTCGATAACCACGACCCGCTCGGAAAGCCCTATCTGCGGCGCGGCGAGCCCCGCGCCGTTTTCGGCGCGGACCGTTTCTTTCATATCGTCTAAAAGCTTCCACAGCTTTTCGTTAAAGCTTTTGACTTCGGTACATTTTTGCCTTAAAACGGGGTCGCCCGTCTGCACTACGAATAATCTTGACATAATAGACTCCTATGTTCACGAAAATTTGCTAAAGCAAATTTTCCGTGAGTTTCTATTGTCGTAAAAACGCTTAACGGGCGAAATAAATCCGCCCTTGCGTTTTTTCGGC
>DOCD01000050.1 GCA_003503945.1 Clostridiales bacterium
CGTATTTATACGCTCCGCCCGTATTTTTAACTTTCTTCGTTGGTCTGGGTTTTGTCCTTTTTGCGGGATTTATTTCGCTTGCCCGAAGTGCCGACGTATGCGAGGTAGCCCACCGCCGCGAGCACTAGAACGACTACCGCGAATATAAGGAGGACGGTTTTTACGTCGTCCTTTTCGCTGTAATCGGGGTCGGGCACAACGTTCGGTTCCTTATTATCCTCGATTATGAACGCCGTTAAAAACCCTTCCGCGACGTAGCCCGTCTTTGTCGTTTCGTTTACGGTGTACTCGACCTCGTAAAACGCCGAGCCGAGTACGTTTTCGTATTGCAGCTTTTTATTGACCTTGACAATCATTCCCGCCGCGTCGGGCTGAGCCGCCGTGCCTATAATTACGTAAGGGGAGGCGTAAATCGTGTTGCCCGTAATCGTCGCGTTTTCGAACTCGGGCGCCGTTTCGCACGTTACCGCCGTTTCGGCGGTTTTGGATTTCAGAAGAATATAGCTTGTGTCGCCTATCGCCACGATTGCCGCGTTTTTCCCCGTGTAGCAGAGCAAAAGCGCCGTCGTTTCGGTTGCGGACGACGTCGTCGCGCCCGCGGTAAAGAAGTCGCCGTCGAGCGAGGTCAAATCGATTTCCGTCATATACGCGCCCGCCGCGATTTTTACGAATTTAAGAGTATAGCTTTTAAGCCTGTCGTATGTATTGCCTATCGCAATGCGCTGCGTTGCGGCGTAGTCGGCGTATTCGAGGGAAATTTTCTCGTATTTGTCGCCCTTGAACGAATACAGCTCGTTTTCGCAAATTGCGTAAGCCGTATCCCCGAACGATTTCAGATTTTTATAGCTGCCCTGCGCCGTCACGACCTTGTCCGAATCGAAGTCGGCTATTTTAAGCGTGCCGTCCTTGGAAAGGCGGTATGTAAAATTACCTATAATGACGGTATCCGTCTTTTCGGTCAACTCGTACTCTGCGGGCTCCTGTTCCTCGGAATAGGGGAGGGAGTAGACCTCGCCGCCGTCGGTCGCGAAGTAAAACTTTTCGCCGTCGCAATCGAGCGCGATAACCGTTTTATCGGTTTCGTATACCGTCAAAGCACCGCTGTCGAAAACGCTGACCTTGTTATTTTCGGCAAAGGCGTAAACTTCGCCGTTTACGGCAAAATCGTCGAGCGAGGTAAAATTCAGCGATTTTATGAAATCTGCGTCCTCGGGATATATAGTGTCGCTCGTCGCCGCCCGAGCGGTCAAACCGCCGACGGGTATAAGCGCGGCAAGCAACATTGTAATTATAACTTTAAAACTTTTCACTCTTAAATTATACCATACCTTAAATTTATTTGTAAACTGTTTTTCTGAAAATATTGTCGCGGGCGGTTTTAACCGAGGGCGGACCCTCACCCCCTACCCCTGACGCAGGGGGAGGGCGAGAGAGGGGCGGTGATTGCCGCGACGGCGCAGTGACGACGTGGGGCGAGTGTGTAACCCGTTTGCGCAGGGGGAGGGTAAGAGAGATGTTACAAAAAAGTACGAAAAAATAATAAAAAAAATTTAATTTATTTTTTAATTTGTACGTTTTCTGTCATATTTACCGTTTATAATATAAGCGAACAAAACAAACATATGTTTAAATAAAGGTGAATAAATTGAGGACGAAAACGGTGCTGCGCTTTTACTTCCGTGCCGAAAACATCGAACGCGTTTACGATAATCTGATACTTAAAAACGCGTTGAACTTCGAAGACTTCGGCTTAGGGCGCGCGGAAAGGGTGTGCGAATTTATAAAAGAAAAGGACGAGCTTGCGGATTTGTGGAGCTACGTCGACGGGATAATATCGAGCTTTAACGAAGGTGACAGGACGGCGCTGAAGCTTTATGCGAATTTGCGTACGGGGCTGAAATGCCGCGGCGCCGAAACGGTGAAAGCGGTGAAGCGCGCCGTAATCAAATTCAGGCGGCGCGCCCTGCGCCTCGAAAGCTTTGAAAAAGCGCTTGCAATCGTGGGAAAGTACGGGTGTCTGTTGTGAGGGGCGAGTACACCTCATCAGTCGCTCGCTCACGCTCGCGACAGCTTCCCCGTGAGGGGAAGCCTGAAAAGGGGAAAGCCCTCATCACCGCTACGCAGGCTGCGCGGAGCTTCCCCGTGAGGGGAAGCCTGAAATACGAAAATTATCTGTCGGGGCGGAAGTACTTTTTTCTGCCCGTAAGGTAAAGTATAATCAGCGCGGCGGCGGCAACGCCCGTAAGGGCGAGCGCGGTTATAAGCTTTGTGTTCGCGCCGGAAGACGGTTTGTCTTCCTCGGGCTTTTCTTCGGTGGGGAGCGGATTTAAGGGGTAATCGTCGTGCGCGCCCTGAATGTAGCCGAAATCGCCGTCGTACAGAACGTACGAGTACGCCGTCGCGCCCGAATAGTACGTGCCGTAAAACGCGACCGTCACGTTCAGCTCGCCCAGAACGGGCAGCGAGCCTGCGGGCGGGTCGGCCTTGAAGGTTACCGTGACGGGCATATTCAGATATATATTTTCGGGCGGCGTGTCGAGCGGGGTTAAGTTGTCGGTTTTGCAGTAACCGTAAAGCGCGCGGTAAAGGTTGCCGTCCTCCGCGTATTTGACGTAGTACCAGTCGCCGTCGGTAGAAAGTATTTCCACGCAGTAGGTATAGGGTATGGTGAAAAGCGCCGAAGCAAGGTCTTTCTTTTCGCAGAAATAGACGGCTTTCGAGTCTGCGCGCGCGTATCTTGCGGTTGCCGCAACGGCAGATTTTCCGCGCGGAAACGCGAGGAATACCGTCATTAATATAAGCGCCGTCACAAGACAGCATAAAATCGACTTTGCGGTTTTCATACCCGAACATTATAAAATAAAGTCAACTGAAAAATTTAACTTATTTTGTCATAAAAGGAATTATGAAGAAGAATGAACTTATTTTGCGGCTCGCCGCCGTAGAAAGAGAAATTAATTTAAGAAAGAAGGACGGGGAAAAGCTTGCTTCCTACAATACCGTAAAAAGACACAAAAAACAGCTTGCCTTCCATAAATGCAAAAAAAGGAACCGCTGGGTTTTCGGCGGAAACCGTTCGGGCAAGACGGAGTGCGGCGCGGTGGAGTGCCTTTGGATGCTGCGCGGCATTCACCCGTACAGGAAGAACAGAAAAAACGTGTTCGGGTGGGCGGTGTCGCTTTCCGCGCAGGTTCAGCGCGACGTGGCTCAGGCTAAAATTTTAAGCTACCTACCCAAAAGCTGGATTGCGGAAATAGTTATGTCGCAGGGGCGGCGCGACAGCCCCGCGGGCGGGGTTATCGACCAGATTAAAATTAAGAACGTGTTCGGCGGCATATCCACGCTCGGCTTCAAAAGCTGCGACCAGGGCAGGGAAAAATTTCAGGGCTCGTCGCTCGATTTCGTATGGTTCGACGAGGAGCCGCCGCGGGATATCTACGAAGAGTGCTTGATGCGCGTTATGGACAGGCGGGGCGATATTTTCGGAACAATGACGCCGCTCAAAGGCAAGACGTTCATTTACGGCGAAATTTATTTGAACCGTAAACATAACCCCGAAATATGGCACGAGTTTATGAATTGGACGGACAACCCCTATCTTCCGAAAAAGGAAATAAAGCTTTTAGAAAGCACGCTCGACGACTCCGCCCTCGATGCGCGCAAGTACGGCAAGTTTTCGGACGGGGCGGGACTCGTGTATCCCGAGTTCGACGAAAGCGTGCACGTTATCAAGCCGTTTAAAATTCCGCCCGAATGGCAGGACGTTATCTCTATCGACCCCGGGCTGAATAACCCCTTGTCCGCGCATTGGTACTGCGTGGATTGGGACGGAAATATTTACGTCGTTGCCGAGCATTTTGCGGCGGGCAAGGATATCGACTTCCACGCGGCGGCGATTAAGGCTGTAAGCGCGAGGATAGGCTGGAAGACGGACGGCAGGGGAAGGATACGCGCGCTTATCGACAGCGCGGCTTCACAGCGCACGCTCGCTTCTCCCAAAAGCGTTGCGGAGCTGTTTTACGAAAGGGGGATACTCGCCGACACCAACGTGAACAAGGACGTTTTTTCGGGCATTGCGCGCGTGAAGAGCCTATTAAAGGGCGATGGCGGGAAGCTTTACGTGTTTTCGGACTGCGTGAATATGATAGACGAGTTTCGAGGCTACGTCTGGGGGGACGGGGATTCGCCCGTAAAGCGCGACGACCATTGCATGGACGATTAAAGTCACCGTGATAAATAAAATTCTTATCGCATATTTTGTGCTTTTTATGCATAATAATAGCGTTTTAGTAGCTGATTTTATAGATTTTATTGATAAAATATGTAATAAAGATAGAATGATTTATTATTACTGTGCCAAAAAGTTGGCAAAAGTTACTGTGCCAAATTCTATTTGGAGTGTAAATTGAAGTTTTTGTAAATTTTTTAAAAGTATGGTTCCTATACAAAGCCATTATAGTAGTAACATTTTTTTGCACAGAATGATATTAGATGGTTTTATACAATTTTGAAATAATTGACTAAATCTCTTTTATTTGATAGAATATAAAAAAGAATCATTTATTA
>DOCD01000191.1:0-3636 GCA_003503945.1 Clostridiales bacterium
TGCGGGGAGGGAAGTCGGCGGGTCTACCGCCGACCTGACAGCAATTGAATTTGCTGTCAGCCGTCTCGGCGGCAGTAAAGAAACGGCTGCCGCCTCGGTCACCGCAAACACTTAATATGTGTTTGCTTATCTCATACGGCAAAACAGTAGGTAGCTACTGTTTTGTTAAATCCGTATTCGTCGCGCCGCTCAAGGCGCAAGTCCCTACGCACTTACCGTGCGCGGCGCGGATTTTTCCGTGGACGGGATTAGGGACTTGCGGGGAGGGAAGTCGGCGGGTCAGCCGCATTCCTTGTTGTAGCCTTCCCTGCGGGAGCGGGGAAGGTGTCTGCGCCGAGAAGGTGCAGACGGATGAGGTTTTAGGCTGACTATTTCGCAGTTTTAGGCTGTTTCGGGTACTTTCCGGCACTGTTTTGCATACCATATTATATAAGCGTAAAAAAAGCTTAAAAAAGCCGAAAAAACGAAAAAAAACGTTCAAACGCTTGACAAATGCCCTTTTTAAGTTTATAGTACACACATCAAAAGTGATTTTGGAGGTTTTATGAAATCAATCACGAAACGTCTTGCAACGGTAGGTATAACCGCGGCGTATGCGCTCACATTGTTTTACGGTGCGCATTTGTTCACGGGAAAAAAGGTATCGGCAGAAACGGAAGATTACGTAAAGACAATTGCGTCAACGTATTTCCACGATAACCTTAAAATCACCGACAAAGACAACAACGAACAGGATTACACACTCGCAAAAAAGTTTTACAAAGCTTTAGAAGAAATGAACGAAACAGGCGATTTCAGGGACGGTAACGTAGAATATTCTCTTACCGAGAAAGGTATTGTTACTTCCGACGAAATCAAAAAATGGGTTATAGACGGCGACATTACTATTCCCAAGGCGTTCAGCGCGGCGCGCGACGCGTTCCTTACCGACCACCCCGAAATATTCTACATAGATTTTTACAAAATGACGATAAGCGCGGGCAGGAAAAACGGAGTTTACTCTGCGTTTATCGACAGCGGCCGCGAAGCCAACATTTACATCGACAACGGCTTCACCTCTGCAATAGAAGTAAATAAGGCAATCAATATGATGAATGCCGAAGTGAAAAAAATTGCAGACGAAGCGGAGGATTATGCCGCAGCCGAAACTTACGGCACTGCGAAAGACATTCTTAAAGCGAGATACGTAAACACTTATCTTGCAAACAGTATAGAATACGACTTCGGCGCACTCAATGACTATCTTGAAACGGGCGTTTCGAGCGCTTCGATGATAAATACGTCGTTCGGCGGACTCGTAAACAAAAAAGCCGTATGCGGCGGTATCTCGCGCGCTTACAAAGTAATTTTGGATAGACTCGGCATACCTTGCATTATAGTTAACGGTTACAGCAAAGCAAAGGACTCCAAGGGTGAATTTACGCGGGGTACCACGGGCCACACATGGAACTACGTTTATCTTGAAAACCCCGTGCTCGAAGCGGAAGAAGAAGGCTTGCAGGAGCCTCAGGCGGCAGCTTATGCGCTTTCCGACGAGCAGACCGAGGGAAGCAGCTGGTATGCGTTCGACGTTACCTGGAACGTCACAAATAAAAACAAGAGCAGATATATTAATATGGGCTCGGTATCTCTGAATACCGACCATATTATCGACGGTTTTATTTCTTCGTCCGGTTACGAGCTCAAATATCCCGAGCTTGCGCTTTACGATTACGGTTGCAAGACAAACTCCAACGGACTTGTCCGCTCTATGACTTATCAGCAGGACGGCGACGCGTTAGACGATTACGGCAATCCTACGATGAATTACGTTGAAAAGATAAGCTACAACGGCAAGAGCGCGATGAAGCTTCTCGATGAAGATAATCTTCGTATAATTTTCCGTTCTGCGGATTTGGAAAGCGAAGACGGCTCTTTGAGATGGTCTGTCTGGATTGACCTTGCCACTTTCTATCGTACAATTTTAATGGATTACCAAATTACAGAATTTGACAACGGCGTTCAGACGACCGTTAAAATGAATACCGGATGCCTCTATACACAGTTTGCGGTAATAGACGCAGCGCCCGATATAAACTACAATCCTCTTTTCGCTAACAGCGGTATCGAAGGTATTCCCAATATGTACTACAGCTACGATTTTAAGGCTGAGGAAAAGGATATAGGCGACCATATTTCCGTAATTTCCGACGTGTTCGAAAACAAGGCTTACGGCACGTACGTTCCCCCTCCTTACGCAAGCAACAGCGCATTGGTAACCCAATTCAATATAATTTCGGACTCCATGGTGGCGCCGGATAGCAAACTTATGGATGTAAAGTATGCAAAGGAATATACCATAACATATGACGAACCTCTGCATATTTTGGATAAGAGCAAGGATATAGGTATAGCCTTTACTACCAAACACAGTAAAAGCAATATCGAGCAGTACGCCAAATTCGTTCCCCTCGAAAGCGGAAAAATGGTTGAACTTGTCGACGAATATACCTTAAAGTTCAAGTTTATGCCCAGCCTCATGTATGAACACAACATGGAATTATATACATTCTCGTTCACGAACGTTGGGTCAAACAAAATACGTTATAAAAAAGACGGTACGCCTTATACTTCGGATAAAGCGCCTAATACCGTTACGTTAGGTTTTGAAAGAACATATATGGCATGCCCCGCATGCTTCAATTACGACGGCAGACTCTATGTGGATTGCTGCGCACAGCCCACGCTGTTAAGCAACTCCGACTTGTCTGAAGTTAATTTCGAGGACGAAAACGGCAACCTTTATTCCGAAAACGAGAGAAGCCAGATGCTTCTTGTAGTCGATAAAGTAAGTCAGGATACGCAGGACGCCATGCTTAACGATATGGAAAGCAACAGCGCCATAAACGTAACGAAAGACGACATAAAGAAGAGCGAAACTTACGATATCGACTTGCAGATATGCGGAAAGTATGCGACAATTCCCAACGGAAGCTACGTTAAAATCGCGCTGGGCTTCCCCGAAGGCTACGGCCCCGAGGACGAGGGCGTCACGTTCAAGCTTTTCCACTACAAGCACGATAAAGCAGGTAATTATTTAGGCGTTGAAGAAATACCCTGCGTAGTTACCAAGCTCGGCATAGTTGCAACCGTTACAAGCTTCTCGCCCTACATGGTGGCGGTTGTTCCCGAGGAAAAGGCAAGCGAGGGTAAAACCGTTATTGCAAACATAACCGGCAGGGGCGGCAAGCTTTCAAATGCGGACGGCGCGGTTAAAACGATAAAGACGGGCGAAAATTGCACTTACGATTTTAAACCCGACGACGGTTACATGATTTACAGCGTCACGCTTAACGGCGAAGATATTACAAGTAAGGTTTCGGCTGACGGAAAACTTACGCTTACTTACAGCGAGCTTGCTTCAAACAACGATATCGAAGTAAAATATATCGCGAATGAAGCTGCTCAGCGTATCGAAGAAAAGGATATAGAAGTGGTAGATCCCGTTAAAGTTTATGTTGCGGTTGAAGATCAACCCGATCGCGTACCCGACATACTTAAACCCGACAAACCCGTAGATCCCAACCCTGTAGATCCCAACCCTGTAGACCCCAATCCCGTAGATCCCAACCCTGTAGACCCCAATCCCGTAGATCC
>DOCD01000191.1:3889-4199 GCA_003503945.1 Clostridiales bacterium
TGTAGACCCCAATCCCGTAGATCCTAATCCCGTAGACCCCAATCCCGACGGTAATAACCCCGACGGTAATAATCCGGGTGACGAAGCGGGTATAGGCGGCGGTACGGATATTACGCCGAAGAAAGACAACTCGGTAGTTATAGCCGTTACGGTTATTTCGGTACTTGTTGCGTTGGCTTGCGTAGGCGGAGCGATAGTGGTAATTATGAAGCGCAGATAAAACAGCGGCTTAAATACATTACGTTAAACCGAATAATAAAACCCCCGATTGCGGAAAACCGCAATCGGGGGTTTACTTTATCGCGTCGGA
>DOCD01000159.1:0-241 GCA_003503945.1 Clostridiales bacterium
TTAAAGTGTTGAGTTATCTGAAATAATGTGTTATAATTATTCAAAACCAAAGATTAAGGAGCGTCAGATGATAGATATTTCACTTATAGCCCAAACCGACCCCGAGCTCGCCGAGGCGTTGAAGCTCGAATTGAACCGTCAGCAGAACAATATCGAGCTTATCGCAAGCGAAAACTTCGTATCTCCCGCGGTAATGGCGGCTGCGGGCAGTCACTTAACCAACAAATATGCGGAGGGGTAT
>DOCD01000159.1:521-2906 GCA_003503945.1 Clostridiales bacterium
ACCAACAAATATGCGGAGGGGTATCCCGCGCACCGTTATTACGGCGGCTGCGAGTTCGTCGATATCGCCGAAAATCTGGCGCGCGACAGACTTAAAGAGCTTTTCGGTTGCGAATACTGCAACGTACAGCCTCACTCGGGCGCGAGCGCGAACCTCGCCGTGCTGTTTGCAACCTGTCAGCCCGGCGATACGGTAATGGGTATGAACCTCGCGCACGGCGGTCACCTTTCGCACGGCTCGCCCGTAAATATTTCGGGCAAATATTTCAACATCGTGCCCTACGGCGTAAGGCAGGATAACGAGCTTATAGACTACGACGAAATGGAAAAAATCGCGCTTTCGTGCAAGCCTAAACTTATTATCTGCGGCGCAAGCGCCTATCCGCGCGTGATAGATTTCAAGCGCATACGCGAAATTTGCGACAAGGTCGGCGCTTTGATGATGGCGGATATCGCCCATATTGCGGGGCTGGTTGCTGCGGGGCTTCACCCCTCGCCCGTACCGTATGCCGATTTCGTCACGACAACCACGCACAAAACCCTTCGCGGCCCCCGCGGCGGCGTGATAATGTGCAGGGAGGAGTGGGGCAAAGCTATCGACAAGGCTATATTCCCCGGCGTTCAGGGCGGACCTTTAATGCACGTAATCGCGGCGAAAGCCGTCGCCTTCAAGGAGGCGCTTTCTCCCGAATTCAAGGTTTACCAGAAGCAGATTTTGACTAATGCGGCGGCTATGGCGGAGGAATTTCAAAGGTTGGGCGTTAAAATGGTTTCGGGCGGAACGGACAACCACCTCATTCTTTTAAACCTTACCGATAAAAACATCACGGGCAAGGAGCTGGAAAAGCTTCTCGACGAGGTACACATAACGGTAAACAAAAACGCCGTTCCGTTCGACGTGCAGAAGCCTTTCGTAACTTCGGGCATACGAGTGGGCACACCCGCAATGACCTCCCGCGGAATGAAGGAAGCAGAGGCAAAGCAAATCGCCCGCCTTATAGCAGACGTAATAGAAAGGCGCGAGGGGGCTTTCGGGGACGTGAAGGAGAGCGTCGCGAAAATTTGCAAAGCTTACCCGCTGTATCAGGATTGCGTAAAATAAAAAAGATTCGTCGACGACGCAAGGATAATAATTATGAAAATAAAAATTACGGCAGATTCCACCTGCGATTTAAGTAAAGAGCTGATAGAAAGATACGACGTCGGCATCGTGCCTTTGCACGTCATTATGGGCGACAAATCATACAGCGACGGAGTGGATATCGTCCCCGACGATATCTTCGAAAACGTGGCAAAAACTAATGTGCTGCCCAAAACCGCCGCGCCGTCCATAGAAGAATACGCGGATTATTTTAAGGAAGTTCTGAAAAATTACGACGCGGTAGTGCATATAAATATATCGTCAAAGGCTTCGTCCTCGTACGACAACGCAACCTCCGCGTCCAAGCTTTACAGGGGCAAGGTGTTTACGGTGGATTCGTTGGCGCTTTCCACGGGGCAGGGTTTGCTCGTTTTGAAAGCGTGCGACCTCGCCGCCGAAGGCAGAAAGTCGAAGGATATCGTCGAAATACTCAACGCGCTTCGCCCCAACGTAAACACGTCGTTCGTGCCCGACGCGCTCGATTATCTTCATAAGGGCGGGAGGTGCTCGCTTGCCGCGCTTATGGGCGCGAAGGTGTTGAAGCTTCACCCTATGATAGATATGAAGGACGGGCAGCTTTACGCCAAAAAGAAGTATATGGGCGGTATAGAGCGTTGCCTTAAAAATTACGTTTCGGACCTTGCGGCAACGTACAGGCATTACGATAAAACCCGCTGCTTCATAACGCACTCTTCGTGCGAGCCCGAGGTCGTGGCAAAGGTGCGCGCTCAGGTCGAGCAAACGTTCGGGTTTGACGAAATTTTGGAAACGGTTGCGGGCAACGTGGTAACTTCGCACTGCGGAAAGGGCACGCTCGGGGTACTGTTTATTTACGACTGATTTGAAATGGGCGCTTTACTTATTGCTATCATCTATTTGAGTTTTATAAGTCTGGGTCTGCCCGATTCTCTTCTGGGCTCGGCGTGGCCGGTTATGCAGGTTGAGTTCGGCGCGCCGCTTTCGTACGCGGGCTTGATTGCAATGGTCATTTCGGCGTGTACGATCGTATCCAGTCTTTTAAGCGATTTTCTTACCAAAAAGCTCGGCACGGGGCTCGTGACCGCGATAAGCGTTTCTATGACCGCTGTCGCGCTTTTCTGTTTTTCGATAAGCACGCGGGTGTGGATGCTGTTTGTGTTTGCCGTGCCGTACGGGCTCGGCGCGGGCGGCGTCGACGCCTCGCTCAATAACTACGTGGCGCTTCACCTTAAAAGCCGCCATATGAGCTGGCTGCACTGCATGTGG
>DOCD01000159.1:3138-4778 GCA_003503945.1 Clostridiales bacterium
AGCTGGCTGCACTGCATGTGGGGCGTAGGCGCTTCGATAAGCCCTTATATTATGAGCTTCGCGCTTACAAACGGCTACGGTTGGAATAAGGGCTATCTTATAGTCGCGATTATCCAGATAGCGCTGTCCGCAGTCATTTTTATAAGCCTGCCGCTCTGGAAAAAGCGCGACGGCGGCAAAGCTTCGGCGGAAAAGGTCAAGCCGCTTACGCCCAAACAGATAATAAAAACAAAGGGCGCGGTAACCTGCTTTATATGCTTTTTCTGCTACTGCGCGCTCGAACAGACGGCTATGCTGTGGGCGAGCAGCTATATGGTGTTTTTAAACGGCATAACCGCGGAGGACGCGGCAAAATTCGCAAGTCTGTTTTTCATAGGGATAACCGCAGGTCGTGCGATTAACGGATTTCTGACGGTCAAGTTTTCGGATAAAACGCTGATACGCGCGGGGCTTATTATAATAACAATCGGTATCGCGCTTATTATCGCGCCGTCGGTGCAGGGGCTTACGGTTGCAGGGTTCATAGTTATGGGTCTGGGCTGCGCGCCCGTGTACCCGTGCATAATACATATGACGCCGCAGCTTTTCGGCGAGGATAAATCGCAGGCTATGATAGGCGTGCAAATGGCGAGCGCGTACCTCGGTTCGTGCTTTATGCCGTCGGTGTACGGCGCGCTGGCAAGCGGGGTTACGCCCGCGCTTCTGCCCGCCTTCCTTGCGTTTTTCCTTGTCGTAATGGTTGTTATGCACGAAATCACGCAGAGGGCGTGCAAAGTAAAACCAAATAATCCGGCGCCCGAAAGCATATAAATTAATGTGAGGTGAATAATGCCAGAAAATTTAAAATGGCTCGAATATCTTTTAAGGATTTTACTTGCGATAGGGCTTGGCTTTTGCATAGGTCTCGAAAGAAAAATGCGCTTTAAAGAAGCGGGGGTGCGCACGCACGTCGTCGTTGCGGCGGGCGCGTGCCTTTTTATGCTCGTTTCGAAATACGGTTTTGCGGATTCGAAGCAGTTCGACGCGTCGCGTATAGCCTCGCAGATAGTTACGGGCATAAGCTTTATCGGCGCGGGCATGATAATATACCGCAAACAGACCGTTCACGGGCTGACGACAGCCGCGGGCGTCTGGTTTACCGCGGGCGTGGGCTGCGCGGCGGGCGCGGGGCTTTATATAGTTTCCGCAGGCGCGACCGTGCTTATAATACTCGTTCAGTGCCTTTTGCACATCAGGTGCAAATTTTTTCATAACAAACGCTATTCTCAAATCAAGCTCGTATTTGCCGACGCGGAGGGCGCGGGCGCTAAAATAAAGGAGCTTTTCGGCGTCGAGGAATTCGGCGATTTCAATGCGAAAAGGAAGGAAGACGTCGTTCAGTTCACCGCGGTAATAAAGACGGATAAGCTTTTCGACGAAGAGTTTATCGCGAATATATTGCACGATTACCCGTATATAATTTCCGCCGAACGCGTCTACGACGAAATTTAAGGCACGAATTATCGTATATCCGCAGAGGAAATCGGTAAAATTATACTTACTTTGCTTGACAGCGTAATTATGAAGCTATATAATGAATATACAATTTAAAGTTATTCTTTGGGGCGGGGTGAAATTCCCCACCGGCGGTATAGTCCGCG
>DOCD01000159.1:5081-5262 GCA_003503945.1 Clostridiales bacterium
CCACCGGTGGTTATAGTCCACGAAGAACGCGCGTTTTATGCGCCCGTTCCCGAATCGGCGAAATTCCGATACCGACGGTGAGTCGCATTGTTCAATGCGGTATAGTCCGGATGTTAAAAGAATTTCAAACGGTTTAAATCGTTTTGCTTCGCCCCGAGTTTTCGGGGCGATTTTTTTCAAA
>DOCD01000044.1:0-5501 GCA_003503945.1 Clostridiales bacterium
GAAAGAAAGAAGTACGGCTTGAAGAAAGCTCGTCGCGCACCTCAGTTCTCAAAAAGATAAAAAACAAAAAATCAAAGGTATCCTTTTCGGATACCTTTATTTTTTTGTATTCCCCGTTGGGGAACAAATGTGCAGACGGGCTTTCTTGCTTGTCTGCGACAAGCCGAAGAAAGCTCGTTCGCGTGGCGAAAGCGTAAGGGCAACGCTTTCTTCGTCGGCGCAAGGCGGGGACGTATCGCCTTGCTTATCTCGCGCGCAAAAACAGTACACAGTACTGTTTTTAGAAATGCGTGCTCGTCCTTCTCCGCGGCGGTAAGGGCAACCGCCGCGTCGGGCACCGCTCGCGCCTTTCGCAGAAGCGCAACGCTCGTCAGTTCTCGAAGAGATAACATTCAAAAAATACGAGAGGCTTTGTTGCCTCTCTTATTTTTTGCTGCGCACCCTGTTCGAAATGGCTTCGTGCCGCTCGATAACGCTCGCCATGGCGTTGTATTCGGGCGGCTTTTCGTGTGCTTCGGGTGCGGGCTTTGCAGCTTCCGAGGGTTGATTTTTCGCGCCGTCCGCGCTCTTGTTTTCGCCAGATAGGCTGCCCAGTGCTTTCAATAAATTTAACAATGCAAACTTTTCCGTAATAAAATTCCCCTTTTGATAAATTTTCGTCAAAATCAAGTCGAAAATTATTGCTTAAACTTTCGGTTTGGTATATAATAATTAAAGCTAAAAAAGTTTTTTACTTCTTTGGAGTCTTGATATGCGCAAAATTTTTACAAAAATTGTATGTTTTTCCGCGGCGGCGGCGACCGCTTTGGGTATTTTCTTCGTATCCGCCTGCACCAACACGCGCGGCGGTAAGCCGCTTACGGGCGACTATGCGAAGGGCGAAGTGACGTCGAACGGCGGATTTGCGGTTGAAAAGGGCGATTACGTTTATTACGTAAACGGCAAAGAGGCGAACACTGCCGACAACTCTTTCGGCACACCCGTAAAAGGCGCGCTTATGCGCATTGCAAAGAGCGACCTTTCCGCACATAACTATAATAAAGCGGATATAGTCGTTCCCGAAATAGTGTATTCCGGCAACAACAATTCGGGCATTTACGTTTACGACAACTATGTATATTACGCTACGCCTTCGACCGAAAAGAACAGCGACGGCGAGGTTCAGAACTCTCACCTCGCTTTCAAGCGCGCAAAGCTCGACGGCACCGAGTCCATGAAAAACTATTTCGTGCAGTACTCCGACAGTTCTATCGAATACCGCTACGTCAAGGGCGAAAACGGCAAGGTATATCTTCTGTACGTCGCAACGAGCGAAAATCTGTACGGTACCGCTTACACGAACATTCATTCCGTGAATATCGAAACGGGTGAAAACACCTTGCTTGCGTACAACGTCGACGCGGTTATGTTCGACGAAACCGACCTCACCAACCCCCGTATTTATTATACGATGAAGGTGACCGATTTCGTTCTTAATTCCACCGCAAGCAATTACAACCAGATCTGGACGGTGACCGCCGACACGACGACCGCGCCCAAAGAATACAAGTTCGAAGACGTCAAGGATTACGACCCTGAAAAGGATCCGCTTTACGTGAACCTCGGCACGCTCGTATACGACGGCATCGGCAAAATCGAGGGCATGACGGGCAGCATAACGCAGTTCAACGCCCCCGAAGCGGCTGAAATAGACAGAAGCGCATACACCTACACCCTTTCGAAATACACGAACAAAACTCTTTTCTATACCCGCACGAGCAGCCAGAACAGCACGGCGATGCTTTTTGCGGCAAAGGAAGCGGATACAATCAAAAACCCCGCGCACAAGGCGGCTAAGGGCAACCCCGAAAACGCCGACTGCCTTTTGAGGGACGGCTCGAACGCGAGCACGTTTACCTATCTTTTCGACGGCGACAAGCTTACGGGCGCGCTCATAGCGTCTGCCGACGGGCTTTTAAGGGCGAAGATTTCTTCTGACGGAAAGTTTACCGACAAGGCGGACAACCTCAATACTTACGCCGTAACGAGAGGCGCGCAGCCTACGCTTTTATTCACGGAAAAGCACGGCGATAAAAATTACGTATATTATTCCGTTTCGGGCGGCAACGGTTATACCGTTAACCGCATAAGCTACGACGGAGAATACTCCGATTATGCGAAGCTGCCCGAGGACGGCGCGGACGAAATCAACGCATACACCTCGGTGCGCGTGCTCGATCTGGATTCTTCGAGCGACTGGTACAAACCCGAGTTTATCGACGGACAGATTTTGTTCGCTTCGGAAACTTCGAATATGACCGATTACGACGCGATAATGGTCTGCGACCTCAGATTAAACGGCGAGGTTATGGACAACGTGCAGCTCGATAAGTACAACGAGATGTACGAGGACGTCGCAGACAGGATTAACGAAACCGACGACGAGGTTTACGAAAACCTTAAAAACGCGCTGTGGTACGCATATTATACGAACGACGGCGAGTATCTGGGCGAGCTTAACAAAGCTTATATGGATATCAAGGGCTACAAGGAAGAGCATTTCTGGTCGAAAGAGTCGGTCGAGCTGTTCGGTAATTTCGTCGAAAATAAGGGCGACTGGGCGACCGACGCGGAAAAAACCAAGCCTTTTGCAACCGAGAAGGATTTCAACGGAGGTAAGGTTGCCCCGAACAAGCGCGATTATTACTATTCGATTTTAGGCTTTATGAACGAAGCGGACGCGAAAGCGTACGACGAACTGCTTAAAACCACGTATTTGCAGCCCTATCCCGAGAAGGACCCGACGTGGTTCGAAAGTCTTTCCGCGGGTGCGAAAGCCGGATTCCTTATCGGCGTAATCGGCGGCGGGCTTTTGGTGATAGCCGCGGCAATCGTTATCCCCGTCTTGCTGAAACGCAGGAAAAAGAAAATGCCCGTATACAAAAAGCGTATCAAGGTCGACACCACCGACGACAAGAACATCAACGTATATGAAACCGAAGACGAAACCCGTCCGGAAGAATAAGAATAAAAACGAACGCCCCCGCGCATTTGCGGGGGCTATTTTTGCGTTTTACGCATATACATTAAGCCGTTGCGCATATTATCGTGCGTAGGCACTTAAAAAGATTGAAATTTTTTAAAAAATAAGTGATTTTATCAATAAAAACAGTTTACAAATGTTGTAAATATTACTATAATGTTACAACGAAAAAGCATTAATGCATAGGCTATAATAAACGGGGAGAACGGAGACAGGCAAAATGGTCAGATACGTAAAATGTCCTAGGTGCGAATTGAATTATATCGACGAGGAAAAACAGGAATACTGCGACGTGTGCATTGCGGAAATGCGCGGCAATAAGTTACAGTTCGCCGACCTTGACGACGAGGTTTACGAGGAGCTTGACGGCGAACTCGAGCAGACGGAAATTTGTCCCGTATGCGGCGTGAACAGCATGCGCTACGGCGAAAAGATGTGCGACGCGTGCAAGAACGAACGCGAGTACGAGGACGACGAGGATATCGATATCGATAAGGACGAGGAGTGGAAAAACTATATCGACGAAGAGGACGATACCGACCTTACGATCGACGACGAAACGTTGCAGGAGGAGCTCGACGCAGAGCTCGAGGAAGAGGAAGGCGAGCAAGACGACGACGACTTCTTCGAAGAGGTCGACCCGCTTGCAGACCTCGAAGACGACGACCTTGACGACGATTTGGACGACGAAGACGACGATGACGACGAAGACGACGATTTTTAAACGGCACACAAAAATTTGCTTTGCAAATTTTTCGTGATATTGCCAATGTCGTAAAAACGCTTAACGGGCGCGCGAGCGAAGCGCTGCTTTGCACACCTTATTGTAATAAATTCAAACAATTGTGTGCAACAGTCAATCCGCCCTTGCGTTTTTTCGGCGCAATTATTTGTAAAACTTTTCGCACGTTCGGCTCGCGGGTGAATACCGTATAAACCCTTTAAGAAATCTTTCAGCTTATAAATTTCTCTCTCTGAAAAGGATTCGCTATACGTCTGTCCCGGTCAGCGCCTTTATAAATTATTTACATTATATTAATAATATTGCCTAAAGTCAAGTATTTTATTAATTTAATGGTGCGGATTTATCAATATATGGTATTACCGTAGCAGTCATAGGCGACCACCGCGGGGAAGTCCTTAACATCTAACCTGTGCACGGCTTCCGAAAGTAAGTCGGGGAAGGCTATGCATTCGCTTTTTTGTATCGCGTTGCCGTAAAGCGCGCCCGCGCCGCCTATCGCGGCAAAATAAACGCTCGTGTTGCGCTGCAGCGCCCGTCTTACCTCGTCCGACATTTCGCCTTTCCCGATAATCGCGCCAAGCCCCAAATCCAGAAGTCGGGGTGCGAAAACGTCCATTCGCGCGGAGGTAGTGGGGCCGCAGCTTCCCGAAGCCTTTTCGGGCTTTGCGGGGCAGGGGCCTGCGTAGTAAATTACCGCGTCTTTTATTTCAAACGGCGGCTTGCCTCCTTCGTCGAGTATGCCGAACAGCCTCTTGTGCGCGCAGTCGCGCGCGGTTAAAATAGTTCCGCTGAAAAGCACGCTTTCGCCCGCTTTCAGCTCCTTGACAATATCTTTGCTTAAAGGCAGGGTCAGCTTTTTCATATCGTCACCTTCTCGCACCTTACGCAGTGGCACTGTATATTCACCGCGACGGGCAGCCCGGCAATGTGCGTGGGCGCAACCTCGCAGCTTACGCCCAGCGCCGTAGTGTTTCCGTGAAATCCCTGGCAGCCTATTTTAAGCCCGTTTATGCGCGTTAAAGCTTCGCGCTCTATTTCTGCGATATCCTCGCGCGGGTTCGCGCTGCCGATATCCCTCGTAAGCGCCTTTTTCGCAAGGTATGCGCAGGTGTCGAAGCTTCCGCCTATTCCTACGCCGACGTAAACGGGCGGGCAGGGGCGCGACCCTGCGATTTTAACCGTTTCCACTATGCTTGCAATAATTCCCTCGACGCCCTGCGCGGGTTTAAGCATATACAGCCTCGACATATTTTCGCTGCCGAAGCCCTTGGGCATAAAGGTTACGTATATTTTATCCCCGTCGACAATTTCCGTATGAATAACGGCGGGGGTGTTGTCAGTCGTGTTTACGCGGGTTATGGGGTCGCATACCGACTTTCTGAAATATCCGTCTTTATATGCGCGGCGCACTCCGTCGTTTACCGCTTTTTTAAGGCCCTTGCCTTCGAGGAAAACTTCCTGACCTATTTCGAGGATAACCACCGCCAAACCCGTGTCCTGACATACGGGCATTTTTTCGGCGACGGCTATTTCGCTGTTTTTTATGAGCGTTTCCAGCGCGAAGCCCGCCGTTTCGCTGCTTTCGGCATTTTTCGCCTTTTCAAGCGCGGCTCGGCAGGAGGGGGTGAGGTTGACACCGGCGTGCAAAGCCATTTCGTAAATATTCTGTTCGATTAAAGCCGTATTTATCTTTCGCATACTCTGATTTTATAATATTTTCCGCCAAAAGTAAAT
>DOCD01000044.1:5724-7300 GCA_003503945.1 Clostridiales bacterium
ATTTATCTTTCGCATAATTTAATTTTATAACATTTGTTCCCAAATGTAAATTATTTCGTTTACTTTATTTTCTTTTTACGCTATAATCTAAAATATGGAAGAAATTAATCCCCGTCTGAATTCGGCGACGGGCGGCATTGCGTACACCGCGGCGGCGTTTACTTATTTTATCGCTTTATTCGTCGTGTCTTTAATACTGCGGCTTACCGCTCTCGACGCGGAGAGTGACGCATACCTTTATATAAGCTACCTCATATCGCCCGTGGCGATATCTTTAAGCGTTTTCGGCGTGCTTAAATTCCGCAAAATAAGCTTCAAAAGCATAGTCCCCGTAAAGTGCAATCCGAAATATTTTCTTATTGCGGCACTTTTGATTTACGGGCTTGTGTTCGCGCTGAGCTGGGTAAACGGCGTGTCGGTAAAATTTTTCGAGCTGTTCGGATATAAACAGAGGGAAGCGGGCAGCTATCTTCCCGACCTCTCGGGCGGCAAAGTAGCGCTTGCGCTGCTCGTCATCGCGGTGCTTCCCGCGCTATTCGAGGAGCTTTTGTTTCGCGGCATAATTTTAAATTCGTGCGAAAACGGAGCGGGTACGGTGCGCACGGTGTTTATAGTAGGTTTTTGTTTTTCGCTTTTCCACGCCTCGCCCGAACAGACCGTATATCAGTTTATAACGGGCTGCGCTTTCGCGTTTGTCGCGCTCCGCTCGGGCAGTATATTGCCCTCGGTTTTAATGCACTTTATCAACAACGCGCTGATAGTTATATTCGCCGCGTGCGGGCTTTTCGACGAGGCGGGCAACCTCATAATTTCCACGGGCGGAAATATCGCGCTTATCGTAACTTCCGCAATCGCGCTTATAGGCGCGCTCGTATGGCTCATACTCGATAAAAATCCCTTAAAAAAATGCGAAAAAGGCGGGGTGAAAAGCTTTTTTATCTGCGCTTCGCCCGCAATCGCGGCTTTCGCCATAGTCTGGCTTGTTTCGCTTTTCGGGGTGGCTTAAATGCAGAAAATCAACGTCGTATGCGTCGGCAAAATCAAGGAGGAGTTTTACCGTTCGGCGGTAAACGAATACTTAAAAAGGCTGTCCCGCTTCGCCCGCGTGGAGGTTAAGGAGCTGCCCGAATGCAAAACTCTCGACGAAGAGGCGGCTTATATTTTAAAAGCCGTAAGGGGCAGAATTGTCGCTTTATGCGTGGAGGGTGAAAAGTATTCCAGCGAAAAGCTTGCAGATTTAATCAAAGGCTTTACCGACAGGGGCGAGGAAGCCACGTTTATAATAGGTTCCTCGTACGGGCTTGCCGCCGAGGTTAAAAAGAGGGCGGATTTAAAGCTTTCCTTTTCGGATATGACTTTTCCGCATCAGCTTATGCGCGTAATTTTATGCGAGCAGCTGTACCGCGCGTTTATGATAAACGGCGGCGGCGAATACCATAAATAATCGTTTTGTCATTTCGAGCGTAGTCTGCTTTGTCATTTCGAGCGTAGTCGAGAAATCTTCTCCTCTCTATGTCATTTCGACTGCAGTGAGCCATCGGCGAACGAAATGGAGAAATCTTCTCCGCTTTATAAC
>DOCD01000167.1 GCA_003503945.1 Clostridiales bacterium
AATAAAAACAGCCGCCCGAACAATTTCTGTTCGGGCGGCGTGTTTTCAAAACGGCATAAGCGCGTTGCGCTCTTTAATGAGTTTGATATGGTTGATAATATCGTCCAGCGTCCGTTCGGGGGTTTTGAGTTTTTCGTCCAAAAGCTGCAACTCCTTGTCGATTTCCCCCACCCTGTGCATAACGTCCAGATAATTTTGCCACAATACGATTTTCATAAGTGCCTCCTTTCGGCTTTTGTTTATACTCGGATTTTAACACCTATTGTAGAAAAAAGCAAAATATTTTTCAAAAAATTATTCTCTTCGTCAAAAGTAGAAATAATTCGACAAATTGCGACAAGTCGGCGGGGCGGACGGCGAAAATAATAATCCACAATCGCTCCACATATTATCCACATACAGTCCACAAAAATACTGCGCCGACGCGCAGTATTTTTTAAATAGTTATTCCGCTTTAACTTTCTCGCCAAATGTTGCGCCGAAAGGCGTTATTGCAAGACCGGCAAGCTTAAAACACTGTTTACCAAACGGAATTCCTATTATCGTAATACACCAGATTACACCGACTAAGCAATACGACAAAGCAAGGATAAGTCCGCTGAAAATAATCCAGATTACGTTTGCAATAGGATGCGCCCCGAAATCTTTAATTACAACAGTCCCAAACGGCCAGAAAGAAAGTCTGCCCAACTTAAAGCATTGCTTACCGAAGGGTATACCTATTATGGTAATACACCAAATCAAGCCCAAAAGATACCACGCAATACCGGATAACAATCCGGTAAAAATAAACCACAATACGTTGCCAACAGTTTTCATAATCTACTCCTTTGTAATAATATATATAAATCAAGTATATCCTACATTATGTAGAAAGTCAACAATTTGTAGAATATTTCGGTAAAATTTTAATTAATGACAAATAACTATTTCGGCAATTCAATTAAAGAACTGAGACTTGAAGAAGGCATCACGCAGCGCGAACTTGCACTGCGTTTGGGTGTGTGTAATCAGACAATCAGCTTTTGGGAAAAAGGTCAACGCGAACCCGACCTTGATTCTCTGGTAGCAATTGCAAAGTATTTTCATGTTTCAATAGATTTTTTATTAGGTACGGAAGAATAACCGCCGTGAACGTATTTCGTTCACGGCGGTTTTATTTCAATAAAACGTAACCACCTGTTCTTCGGGCGGCTCCGCGCGTTCAAGCTTTTCGGCTATAAGCACGGGTCCCTGCGAGCGGTATACCGAATTGTATTCGTAGGCGATTTTCGCCGTAACAATCAGCCAGTCGCGCGTCTTTATGTCGGGCACGAGCCCGTTTGTCTTTACGGCAAATCCGTCGTAGGCGATATCCGCCTCGCAGCAGGTCATAATATGCCTGCCGAGCACGATATAGCCCGCGGGCACTTTTTTGGATACCGCCGCCATACCCTTGAATTTGACCGTCTTGCCGACATAGCTTTTCGGTTTTTCGCCCATATCGCGGTAAAACCAGGCGAAATCCCTGTCCGCGATTTCGACGACGGGCGCGTTCACGTCGAACGGAAGCGGGTCCTCGATTTCGTCGAACTCCGCCTTGCCGCCGATATATTCGTAAACTATATCCGGACGGCGGGATATGCCGCGCACGACTTTATGAAAATCGATTTTTTGAAATTCGCCCTTGAAGCGGTTGAATACGACCATCTGCGTCATCTGAATTTTGTCGAAAACGAGCTGGCGCATATTCGCGTTGTAGTTTAAAAAGGTGCCCGCGTCGAAAAAGGTCATCATCTGGTTGATAACCCAGCTTTCGGGCATCGCGTCGAAAAACTGCTGCAACAGCCACGTGCCGTTGTACTCGACGACGACCCTGTCGGGCTTGTGCTTTTCGGTCAGCGCTTCGAGATTTTCTATCGTGAGCTCCTCCGCACTTTCGAGCGTGATTTTAGTCACCCTCTTCACGGCGAACTTTTCGGGACGGTACTCCTCGTCGCCCTCTTCGCAGACTAAAAGCAGCGTCTTGCCCCCGTCCTCCATGCGCTTATCTTCGAGCGTTTCCTGTATAAATTTGGTTTTACCCGAATCGAGAAATCCGAGAAACAGATATACGGATACTTCTTCCGCCATAACACACCTCTGTATTTGCCTTCCCCTTTGGGGAAGGTGTCGCCGCTATAAGCGGTGACGAATGAGGTTGCTTAATTTATAACCCTCATCAGTCACGCGCTATCGCTCGTGACAGCTTCCCCTAATGGGAAGCCTTAATTTAAAAACAGCTCTTTCAGCGCCTGCTCGTTGAGTTTCGCGCCTATAACGCACAGCCTGCCCGTATATGCCGCGCCGCCCGTGCGAACGTTCACCTCTTCGGGGATATAGTCGAAGTGCAGCCATTCGCCGCCCTTGCCCGCTACGATACCCTTCGCGCGGAGTACGGTGCCGAATTTGGCGGTATCCCCGAGCGCGGCAAGCATGCCTTCAAGCTCGTCCGCGCCGAACTTTTTGCTCGTTTCCACGCCCCAGCTCGAAAATACTTCGTCGGCGTGGTGGTCGTGGTGATGCCCGTGCTCGTGTTCGTGGTGGCAGTGCCCGTGTTCGTGTGCCTCGTCGTCGTGTCCGTGGTGGCAGCAATGCCCGTGCTCGTGCTCCTCGTCGTCGTGGTCGTGGTGGTGGCAACAATGCCCGTGCTCGTGTTCCTCGTCGTCGTGGTCATGATGATGACAACAATGCCCGTGTTCGTGCTCTTCCTCTTCGAGCTTTGCAAGCTCGCTTTCGAGAGTTACCGATTTTTCCATGGCGGCAAGTATCTGCTTTCCGTCAAGCTCGTCCCAGTGCGTGGTGACGATAGTCGCCTCGCCGTTACGTTCCTTTACGAGGCGCACCGCCTCCGAAAGCCTGTCCGCCGAAGCAACGTCGGTGTGGCTGAAAACAATGCATGCGGCGGTGCTTATCTGGTCGTTGAAAAACTCGCCGAAGTTCTTCATATACGTTTTACATCTGTTCGCGTCGACAACGGCGGTATAAGCGTTTACAACGCAGTTTTCGAGCCCTGCGTCCCTTACCGCGCGGATTACGTCCGAAAGCTTACCCACGCCCGACGGCTCGATAAGTATTCTGTCGGGGTGATATTCGTCGTACACCTTGTTAAGCGCCCTGGCAAAATCGCCCACGAGCGAGCAGCAGATACAGCCCGAATTGAGCTCGTTTATCTTAATGCCCGCCTCCTGCAAAAAGCCGCCGTCGACCCCTATTTCGCCGAACTCGTTTTCGATTAACACGAGCTTTTCGCCCGCATAAGCCTCTTTGATAAGCTTCTTTATAAGCGTGGTTTTGCCCGCGCCGAGGAAGCCCGAAAAAATATCTATCTTCGTCATAAAAAACTCCTTTTATTTTTTATAAACTGTTTTTAGTTTTTCAAACCAAAAGCCCGCGATTAAGTCGCGGGCTTTTGTAAAAACCTCAGTAACTAAGCTTTCTGAAAGAGCCGTCTTCCTTATGTATGACGATACGCCCTTCCTGATTGCCTGCAACGGATTTGGCGTAGTTAATCGCCTCCTCCTGCGTGAAAAACTTTTTAAGTGCCTTTGCCGAGCCCTCCGCCTTGACGTACCACATACGGTCGGTTTTGCGCTTGGAGATATGATAAACCTTATCTTCCTCGGGCTTTGCGTCCTTTTTTACGGGCGCAGCTTTAGCCGCGGGTTTTGCGTCTTTTTTAACTTCGGGCTTTGCCGCAGGTTTTGCGTCTTTTTTAACTTCGGGCTTTGCCGCGGGTTTTGCGTCCTTTTTAACTTCGGGCTTTGCCGCGGGCTTGACTTCTTTTTTTACTTCGTTGTTTACTTCTTTCTTTTCTGCCATGGTTCCGTCCTCAAATTATCGTTCATTAAAATTGTATAACAAATCAACCGCAAAATCAAGTGATTTAATTAACATTATCCATATAAAATTATACGCATAAAACGCAAATTAGGTGCGTTGTCTGGTTTTTACAGCTTTTCCGCCCGTAATAACTATCATTTTTATCGCCGCGGGCGAAAAATCGTCCGCCTCGACCGTAAGATTTTTGTCGAGCGTACCGCGCGCGAGCACCTTTAAATATGTCGCCTTTTTAAGCGCGTCGGGCACGCGTTTTTTAATCTCTTCAAGCGTGACCGTTTCGCCGTTTTCAAAGTATCTGCCGAGCGTGTCGATGTTTACAATCGTCTTTTTCGTTCTGTCGGAAAGCCGTTCACCCACGGTGACGAGCGCGTCCACGTTCTCGCCCACGAACATATCCTCCGCTTCGGTGACGCTTACGTTGCCCACGAGCAGCTCGGGAGGAATACTGTCCTTGGAAACGGCGATAACGCCCACCTCCGAATCGGGCACGAATTCCTTCCACGGCAGAAGCTTGACAAGCTTTCTTTCGATAAGCGGTTCGAGCTCCTCATAGGGATACTGCGCCGCATAGTCCACGCTTTTTTCCTCGCCCGCGGTAAGTCCGTTTTGCTCCATTACCTTTGCGATAAGCTCTTTCGCGTATTTTAAGCGCCTGTCGTTTTTGATTTTGTACAGCACGGGGGTCGCCGCCTTGCTCGCCACGGAGGAAACGTCCTTGATTTTGTATTTGCTGTCCTCGAAATCGGCGGGATCGAGCGCGAAGTATGCATAAAGCGTTTTGCCGCGCACCGCAAGCTTTACAAGGAGCTTTCTGCCCGAACGGAAAGTTTCGTGCTTCCAGCTTATGCGCTCGGTCACCTTGTAACGCATCAGCTCGTTTTTAAGAACCGTGTAATAGTTTTTAAGCGTTTCGTCCGCCTGTATCAGCCTCGCCGTATAGCTTCTGTTGTATCTTACCCTTATGAAAATTTTACCCTCGGGCGGGGCGGCGGGGATAACGGGCGAAACTTGCGCTTCCTCTTCCGTATCGTCGTTCTCTTCGCCCTCTTCCGGCTCGTCCTCTTCATACCGTTCCGCCTCTGCGACGGGCTCGGGCTCGGGTTCGGGCT
>DOCD01000075.1:0-4132 GCA_003503945.1 Clostridiales bacterium
TAAGCCGCAGACGGGCAATTGCCCGTCTGCGGCTATATTTTTACTTCATCGCCGCCAGATATCCGACTGCGGAGTGTTCGGCGACATTGCCCTCCCCCGCCGCTTTAACGTACTGATACGGTCTGCCCGTACAGTCGCCCGCGGCAAAGATACCCGCTATATTCGTTTCGCAGCTTCTGTTCACCGCAACGTGCCCGTTTTCAACCTTTAACCCGTGGACGAGCGTCGACGGGGAAACGGAGCCGCGCAGGACGAAAACGCCGTCAACCAAAAGCTCGCCGTCCTTAAAGCACACTTTTTCAAGCCGCATACCGCCCGTGAATTTTACGGGGCTTTTTAATATAATTTCGGCTTTGTCGGATTTAATTTCGTACCCCTTATACATAGGCATAACGTACGTTTTTTCCGACAGTTCGGCAAGGAATTCTATCTCGTGCTCGTACTTTTTATCGGTGCAAAGTACTGCGATAGTTTTGCCCTTATACAAAAAGCCGTCGCACGTGGCGCAATAGCTTACGCCCCGCCCGAGAAACTCTTCTTCGCCGACAATCGGCTTTACCGTCTGCACGCCCGTACAAAGTATAATAGTTTTCGCCTCGTACTGCTCGTCCTGCGCGAGCAAGGTGAAATATCCGTCCGTTTCGTAAACGCCCGTAACCAACCGTTCTGTAACCTTAATACCCATACCCTCGCAGTGGTTTTTGAAAGTCCACGCAAGCTCGCCGCCCGTAACGTCGGGCAGTCCGGGGTAATTTTTAATAAGCTCCGCCCGCGCAACCTTTTGCGACACGGCTGAACCCGAAAGCCATATAAAATTTTTATCCAGCGATTTCAATGTAAGCGCCGCGGATACGCCGGCAGGCCCGCTGCCTATAATTGCAACCTCAAACATAACAAAACCAAATTCACGAAAATGTTTGCTGCGCAAACTTTTCCCGTATTAAATTATTCGCCTGATTTTACGTTTTAAAACATTTCAGTTCATTTTTGAAAGCTGTTCGGCAAGATTTTCCAAGTCTTTGGGCGGAACCTTGACTTCGCTTTGATTTACCGTGCTTTCGACTACCGTCTTTGCGCGGTCGGGCGGAATAATCGTGCCCACGCCCGCAACGCAGCCGCCGGGGCAGCCCATACCCTCGATAAGGTACCCGTTGAGTTTGCCCGCCTTTGCAAGCGATAAAATCTTTTTACAGTCCGCAAGCCCCTCGGCGTGCTTTATCTTGACTTCCGTATCGGGATAGTATTCGTTTATGCAGTTTTCTATCGCGCTCGCCACGCCGCCCGCGCACGCGTACCCTCTGCCCGCGCCCGTCGCCTTTATGCGGACGGGAAGCTCTTCAAGCTCTTCGAGGTTGAGCCCTTTCGCCTCAAACATACCTGCAAGCTCTTCAAACGTAATTACGAAGTCAACATGGCTTCTTACCGTGCGCCGCGAAGCTTCGAGCTTTTTCGCCGCGCAGGGACCTATAAACACAACCCTTGCGTTCGGACGGTTTACCTTTATCGAACGCGCCGTCGCAACCATAGGGGTAAGCTCCTCCGATACCTCCGAAGCGAGGTCGGGGAACTGTTTTTTTACGAGCACCGCCCATGCTGGGCAGCAGCTTGTAAACAAAAACGGCAGCTTGCCCGTAGTTACGGCATTTACGTAGTGGTGCGCTTCGGCGATACAGCCGACGTCGGCGCCGACGGCGACCTCGTACACGTCCTTGAAGCCGAGCGCAAGAAGGGCGGATTTCATTTTGCCCGGGGTCACCTTATCCCCGAACTGACCTATTATGGCGGGTGCAACGGCGGAGACGACCTCGTCGCCCTGCTTAATCGCCTGTATGAGCTGGAAAATCTGCGATTTGTCGGCTATCGCGCCGAAAGGGCACGCCGACATGCACTGCCCGCACGCGACGCATTTTTCGTTGTCTATGTGCGCTCTGCCGAAAGCGTCGGTGGAAATAGCCTTTACTCCGCACGCCGCCGCGCAGGGGCGCACGTGGCGCGCAATCGCGTCGTACGGGCACGCCGCTTTACATTTGCCGCATTTGACGCACTTCGACTGGTCTATAACCGATTTTCCGTTCACAATCGATATTGCGTTCCTCGGGCAGCTCTTTATGCACGAGTGTGCAACACAGCCCCTGCACTGGTCGGAAACGACGTATTCGTTATCGGGGCATTTATCGCACGCGGAAGGGATAACCTGCATCAAAGGCGGTTCGTAATACTTATCCGCAATCGTGCTTTTATCCACGCCCGCGGTTATGTGTACGGGTTTGTTTTCGGGGCGCAGGGAAAGTCCCATTGCAAGCCGAACCCTCTCGGACGCGATTTGCCGCTCGCGGTATATGCTTTCGCGATATCTCGGCACTTCGTCGGGGGTTATTTTGAAAGGTATTTCTTCAAGCTCGCCCGCGGGATTATCCGATTCGTACGCAACGCGCGCAACTTCCGTAAAAACCTGTTTTCTTAAATCGGTTACAACGCTCTGACTTTTCATATTCACTCCTATTCGATAGCCTTCAAGCTTTCGTTCATATCTACTTTTATAATTTTGCGTATAAGAATAAGCATTACAAACCCCGTAAAAAGCATTACGATTACGGGTGCAATCAGCCACATAAACCAGCTGACTTCCCCCACCGAGCCTATGCCCATGGTTCTGAATACTACCCACATAAGAAGCGCCGACAGCGGATAACCCACTATTATGCCTATTAACGAATTTATCAGCACTTCGCGGTAAATATAGCCCGTCACTTCCTTGTCGTGATAGCCTAATACCATAAGCGTGGCTATTTCCCTGTTGCGTTCCGATATGTTAATATTTGTAAGCGTGTAGATTACGACGGCGGTCAAAAGCCCCGCAAACACGACTATTACCGAAGCGATACCGAGTATTGCGCCCGAGCCGAAATCCTGAAACAGGCACATATCCACAAGCCCCAGCCCCGCCATTACGAGCGCGGTAGAAAACGCGACCGCGATTACCGTCATAAAGAATCTGCTTTTATACCTCAAAACGTTGCGGAGCGTGGATTTGTATTTGAACGAAAGTCTGTTCCAGAGAACGGGTATCCTTTCGAGGATAACTTTTTTGCCCGCCTTAGGGGGCTTGGGGCGAAGAAGATTTGCGGGTCTGTCCTCCGTCATTTTATAGCCCGAAATAGCCGTTGCCGCAAGCGTTGCAAGCACGATTAAAATAAACGTGAGCAAATAGAATAACAGCACGACGTGCGAGGACATAGGCGGCATATCGAAGCTGTAATTGAAAACGACGTATAAAAAGTATGCAAGCCCGATGCCGACGAAGTATGCGCCGAAGCCGCCTATACCCGTTGCAATCAATGCAAACAGCAGATATTTGGATATGATGCCCGTGGAAGAATAGCCCAGAGTTTTAAGGCAGGCGATTTGCGAGCGTTCCTCGTCCAAAAGCCTTGTCATTGTGGAAAGCACTACGAGCGCGGTTACGAGAAGGAATACAACCACGAGGACGTAGCCTATCGCTTCAACCTTGTCGCTGTACGACGACAGCGACTTGAAAGAATAGTTTTCGTTGAGGGTCAGAACCTCTATGCCGTCCTCGGCAAAAGCCGAAACCTTTGCTTCAGTATACGAGTTATACGCGTTGGAAAAGGAAGAAAACAGCCCCCTATCCTCAATAGCAACGTACAGCGCGTTGTCGGGAAGAAGCGCAGCCCCCGTCATAGGGTGCGAAATCAGGTTTTTGGGAATATATAAAATTTGTTCGAGAACGTCCGCGTCCTTCGTTGCGGTAGTGGTGTCGGGCGTACCCTCGATTTCCGCATAATCGCTCGGTTCGCCGTCAACGGAAAAGGTCAAAGGGCTTTGAATTATCGCCGATACCTCAGTTTTCAAATCGAGCATATTTAAAGGCATTGCGGGCAGAATATCGCCCAGATAATCCGCAAGGTTTATTTCTTCGCCTAAGGCAAAGCCCTTTATTACGTTGTCGGGACGCTCCGCGTAAATTTTATGCGCGTCGCTTCCGTCCTGTTTTTCGCCCTCGATAATATCGGGCATGTTCACCGTCCAGTTTTCGAAGTCCAAAAAGTACAGCCTTACCGAACGCTTTTCACCCGTGTGCACGTCAAGCTGAAAGCCCGTGTTATAATCT
>DOCD01000075.1:4362-4842 GCA_003503945.1 Clostridiales bacterium
CCCGTGTTATAATCTGCTTTGCCGAAATATTTTTTTAAGTTTTCGACGGCGTCAGCGGAAAGCCCCTCTTCTGTAGTGCAACGCAATATAAAATCGCTTACGTTGCGCGACTTATAATAATCGTCGTAGGAATGATTGATTTTGTCGGGCGCCATACCTATGCCCGAACAGAACCCTACGGAAATGAGCACCATAAAGATAATCGACAAAAATCTCGTAACGTGCTTTTCGAACATTCTCCAAAGGGTTTTTAAGTAGGTCTTTATCACCACTCTATCTCCTCAATCGGCAAAGGATTTTCATTGCGTTCGATTTTTTCAATCATACCGCTCTTGATATAAATAACCTTATCCGCCATATCTTTGAGCGCGGCGTTGTGCGTAACTATGATAACAAGCCGTTTGCGCTGCTTCGAAACGTCGTATAAAAGCTTCAATATTTTTTTGCCCGTCACATAATCGAGCGCGCCCGTAGGCTCGT
>DOCD01000075.1:5190-5364 GCA_003503945.1 Clostridiales bacterium
GCGCTGCTGCTCGCCGCCCGAAAGTTGCGCGGGGAAGTTATTCAGCCGCTCGGCAAGCCCCACCTCGGTTAAAATTTCTTTCGGGTCGAGGTGGTCTTTGCAGATTTCAACGGCAATTTCCACGTTTTCGAGCGCGGTTAAATTAGGCATAAGGTTATAAAACTGAAACACAAA
>DOCD01000075.1:5694-5856 GCA_003503945.1 Clostridiales bacterium
AAGGTTATAAAACTGAAACACAAACCCCACGTCGTTACGGCGGTAATCCGTAAGCCCGCGCTTATTTAAAGAAGTAACGTCTTTTCCGTCGAGCACTATTTTGCCGCACGTCGCGCCGTCCATACCGCCCAAAAGGTTTAAAAGCGTGGTTTTGCCCGCGCC
>DOCD01000075.1:6165-6341 GCA_003503945.1 Clostridiales bacterium
TAAAAGCGTGGTTTTGCCCGCGCCGGACGAGCCGAGCACAACGGCAAATTCACCGTCTTCGAGCCCGAAGGTGACCTCCTTCAAAGCCTGCACTTCGACGCTTCCCGTTTTGTAAGTTTTTCCTACGTTTTCAAGATTCAAAAAGCTCATACTTTCACCTTGACGATATGTTATTT
>DOCD01000060.1:0-755 GCA_003503945.1 Clostridiales bacterium
TGGAAAAATTCTTCCTGAACCGCTTTTTTGTTTTCGATAAACTGTATGTCGTCGATAATAAGCACGTCGGCGTTGCGGTAGTATTGCCTGAGCATTTTTCCCTTGTCGCGCGCGTCGGGCCCGCGCCCCGTGAACATCGTGTCGATAATCTCGTTCACGAACTGCTCGCAGGTGACGTAAATTACTCTGAGGTTGGGTTTTTCGGAAACGATTTTGTTTGCAATAGCCTGAATTAAGTGGGTTTTGCCGAGCCCCGTGCCGCCGTAAATGAATAAGGGGTTGTACGTGCCTGCGGGGTCGTTCGCGACCGAAAGCGCGGCGGCGTGCACGAACTCGTTGTTTTTGCCTACGACGAAGTTTTCGAAGGTGTATCTTTTGTCGAGGTTGGAGGGGGGATTGTATCCGCCGTCGTCGGGCGCGTTATATGCGTAATTGTCGCTTCCCTCGACTTTGAGCCTGAAATCGGTGAGCCCGACGTCCGCTTTGATTATTGCTTCGCGCATTTTTTCGGCAAGCGTGCCAGTAATGTACTTTGCAAAGCTTTCCGTAGGGGTTTCGAGCACGATAAACCTCCCGTCCACGTCGACGGGTACTAACTTCTCAATATAAGTCGTGTAGTTGATATGCGACACGAGTTCCTGCATTTTTTGCTTGATCGGGTCGTATAAAAAATCGAAATTCCCCTTTTCTGCCATAATTACGTCGATAATCCTTTGAATTTTACAAAAATTTTGTTATAATTATAATACAATTTG
>DOCD01000060.1:1049-6197 GCA_003503945.1 Clostridiales bacterium
TAATTATAATACAATTTGCAATTAAAATAAAGTGTTTTTAAAGACAAATGCGCATAAAAAATTTAAAGTTAAAAAATTTCAGAAATTACGAGGATGAAAGCATAACTTTCGGCGGCGGACTTAACGTGGTTTTCGGCAGAAACGCCCAAGGCAAAACCAACTGCGCGGAAGCTGTGTTTTATCTTTGCACGGGTTCGTCGCCCCGTTGCCGCCGCGATAAACAGCTTATACGCCACGGCTGCGACTTCGCCGAAATATGCGCGGAGGCGGAGGGAATGTACGGGTCGGTTTCGATAGACGCGCGCATCACCGAAAGCGGGCGCGAGGTGCGCCTTAACGGCAATAAAATTACGCGCAATGCGGATATCCTCGGCAATATTTTCAGCGTATTCTTTTCCCCGCACGAGCTGAGGCTTATTCAGGACGGCCCCGACGAAAGAAGAAGATTTTTAAACGTGTCAATATCCCAGCTTTCCAAGCCGTATTACGTTGCGCTGTCGCGCTACAACAAAATTTTGGAGCAGCGCAACAACCTTTTGAAAAACCGCGATGTTTCCATGGTAATGGATACTCTGCCCGTATGGGACGAACAGCTTTGCAAATACGGCGCCGTCGTCGCGTGCAAGCGCGCGGAGTTCGCGGCTATGCTTTCGCCCATTGCGCGGGATATACACGCGGAGCTTACCGACGGGGCGGAGGAGCTGAGCATATCGCCAGAAAAGAAGTACAAAGGCGACGAAAAACAGTTATCAAAAAGGCTTTTCGACGAGCTGTCGGCAAATTACGAAAGGGATATAAGGCTGGGCTTTACGGCTTCGGGCCCGCACCGCGACGACCTCGATATAATTATAGACGGAACGGACGCGAAAAATTTCGCCTCGCAGGGGCAGACGCGTACGGCTGCGCTTTCAATCAAGCTTGCCGAGGTGGAAATTTTCAAGAGAATGTCGGGCGAATATCCCATACTGATTTTAGACGACGTTATGAGCGAGCTGGATTTGCCCCGCCGCAAAAAGCTTGTCGCGCGGACGGACGGGTTGCAGACCATACTTACGTGCACCCACGCCGAACGGGTATTGTACGGTAAAGAAGTTACCAAAATAAAGATAGAGGGCGGAAAGGTAAAACAGTAATTTTTCAAAGGTGACCATTATGCAAAACTTACGCGCGGATTTGCACGTGCATACCTACAACTCGGACGGACTTATTTCACCCGCGCAGGCAGTTGCCGAAGCGTACAAAAACGGGGTGCAGCTTATCGCGCTGACCGACCACGACTGTTCCTTTGCATACGACGAAGCTAAGGCAGAGTGCGAAAAATACGGCATTAAAACGGTCGTCGGCATAGAGGTTTCGGCTTACGCGGGCGACGTCAAATTTCATACCCTCGGCTATGCTTTCGACGCAAACCACCCCGATTTCAAGTCCTTTTACAGTCAGCTTTTCGACGCGTCCTTTCTTCGCGCCGAACAATCGCTTTGTTTGCTCAATAAAAACGGCGTCAGAATAAGTTTGGAGGAGGTTCTGCCGTACCGCAAAAATCCGCTTTCTCCCATGCACACGATGCATATCGCCCGCGCCTGCGCGGCGAAAGGCTATTGCAATAAAAACGCGAACCGCTTTTACGACGAATATCTCGCTTACGGCAAATGCGCTTATTCGTGTATAGGCCGACCATCGCCGGAAAAGGTAATAGAAGTTATTAAAGCTGCGGGCGGAATAACGAGCGTGGCGCACCCCGGCAGGATAGATATGCCCGCCGCCGATTTGCTCGCGCTTATAAAAAGGCTTGAAAGCTGCGGGCTTTCGGGCTTAGAAGCCGTTTATTCTACACATACTGTAACCGAAACGGCATATTATAAGGAGCTTGCAAAAACTTTGAATCTGTTGGTAACCGGCGGTTCGGATACCCATATCTTAGGAAGAGGCAGAAAGATAGGCACGCCCGTATTTTACACAGACGATAAGCTTGCGGAAAAACTTAAAATTTGAAAAAGATATTATTAAGACTGAATTTACTTATTGTTATGCTCGCCGTTTCGGCGGGCTTTATTATTCTGGGCTGCGCGTTTTTCGGCAGACTTCCCAAAAACGTAATTGTGAACGGCGTGAACGTCGGCGGCAAAACGCGCACGGAGGCGGCGCAGCTTATCCGCGGGGATATTATAAGCGGCTTGAAAGAAAAGCGCCTTACGATAACGGGCGAAAAAAAGACCTATACTTTTACCTATCCCGAAATATACTTTAAGGATAACGTGCAAAAGCTTTTAAAGGGCGTAACCAAATCGGGCGAATACTACGCGGAGGTGAGCTTTTATTTAAACGGTATCGACGAAATAACCGAAAGTATATGCAAAAGCGAAAGCACGCCGCTTGTCGAGCCGTTTGCAATCTTCAATACCGAGGGTGAAGCGTTTACCTACGTGGAGGGCAACGACGGGGTTTACGCCGACAAAAACAAGCTTGCGGAGAATATCCGCGCTTCGCTTTCGGGCGGGTTCGGGGAAGTGAGCCTTTCGTTTAAAAAAGTCGCACGTACTAAAAGTATGCATACGGTTAAATACGACACGCGCATAATAAGCTCGTTTACCACCTTTTTCGACGGGTCGAACACCGACCGCAGCCACAACATCGCGCTTGCCGCGCAGAAAATCAACGGAACGGTTATCGATAACGGTCGGAGTTTTTCGTTCAACGGGGTAGTCGGGCAGCGCACCAAGGAGCGCGGGTTCCGTTCTGCAAAGATAATAGAAAACGGAAAATTCGTGCAGGGCGTCGGCGGAGGAGTATGTCAGGTCAGCACGACGCTGTTTAACGCCGCGCTGCTTGCGGGGTGCACAATGACGGAGTTTCACGCCCATTCGCTGGCGGTGGGGTACGTTCCGCCGTCGTTCGACGCAATGGTAAGCGGAAGCTATTACGATTTGAAATTCGTAAACAATACGGGGCATAAGCTGTATATCCGCGCTAAGACGAAGGAAAACAGCGTTACATTTTTTATCTACGGCAGGGGCGACGGTGCGCAGTACGGCTTTTCGTCGGTGGTTACGGGCAATATAGCCGCGCCCGTCGAAAAGACGAACGACTTATCGCTCGTTGCCGACGGCAAGGACGGTGTTATCAGCGAGGGCTATCTCACCGTTACCAAAAACGGGGTAAGGACGACCAAGCTTTTCCGCCGCGACAAGTACGCGCCTGTAAAGCGGGTCGAGCTCGACAACGCGGAAGAGAAGCCGCCGACAGAACAATAATAAGGCTCCCCCCTTTAAATGGGGAAGCTCCGCGCAGTTTGCGTAGCGGTGATGAGGTTGCAATATCGTAAAAAGTTTATCCTTTTTAATTGTGTTTTTTAAACTTATATGATATAATTAACAATAAGTTTAATTTGATTTAAAGGAGCTAATATGATTAAAATATTAGTTGACGCAATGGGCGGCGACAACGCGCCTTATGCAACGGTTGCCGGCGCTGTTACCGCGCTCGAAAACGATAAAGAGCTGTATATTATTTTAACGGGCAGACAGGCGGAAGTTCAAGCCGAGCTCGATAAATACAAGTACGATAAATCCCGTATGGAAATAATCGATTGCCCCGACGTTATCGGTATGAACGATATCCCCACCGAGGCGATTAAGCGCAAGCAGTCCTCGCTTATCGCGGCCTACTGGCTCCTTAAAAAGCAGGACGATATCTGCGCGCTGGTTACGGCGGGCTCGACGGGTGCGACTATTGTCGGCGGTCAGCTTATTTTAGGCAGAATAAGGGGAATTAAGCGCCCCGCGCTCTGCCCCGCGATACCCAATTCGCGCGGAGGGGTAACGCTTTTGGTCGACTGTGGAGCCAACGCGGAGTGCAAGCCCGTTATGCTATGTCAGTTCGCGCTTCTGGGCACAGCTTACGCAAAGGCGGGCTTCGGTATAAAAAGCCCCAAGGTCGGGCTTTTGAACAACGGCACGGAGGAGCACAAGGGCGACCCGCTCCGTCAGGAAACCTTCGGCTATATGTCCAGAATGCACGGTATCGATTTTATAGGCAACGTCGAGGGGCGGGATATAATGCTCGGCGATTGCGACGTAGTAGTATCCGACGGATTTTCGGGCAACATTGCGCTTAAAGCGATGGAGGGCTGCGGCAAGCTCGTTTTGGGGGTTATGAAAAAGGAATTTACCTCGTCGCTTTCCTCTAAAATAGGTTATCTCTTCGCGCGCAAGGCAATAAAGCGCATGCGCGGTCAGCTCGATTTCGACAAGGTTGGCGGCGCGCTCTTGTTAGGGCTCAAAAAACCCGTTATCAAAAGTCACGGTTCGTCAAAACCCGTAACAATCGCAAACGCAATCAAAAACGCTGCGGGCATTTACCGCGGCAGACTTGTGCCCGCCGTCGAAGAGCTTTTAAACGACGCCGACCTCGACCAGTTTACGGTGAATTCCGATGAAGCTTGAAAAGGTCGAAAGCGCGATAGGTTATGCGTTTAAAGATAAAAACCTTTTAAAGCGCGCCCTGACCCTCGCTTCGGTTTCCGACGAGAACAATCAGCTTTTGGAGTTTTTCGGCGACGCGATACTCGAATTTATCGTTTCGGAAAAAATATTTTCGGAGGGCGGAAACGAAGGCACGCTTACCGAGCGGCGCAAAAATCTTGTATCGGACAGCGCGCTCGCGCCCGTATCCGAAAGGCTGGGGCTCGATAAGTTTCTTATACGCGGCAAAAATGATATTAATAATAAAAAGGCGATACCGTCCGCATACGAAGCGCTCGTCGCCGCAGTTTATCTCGACGGGGGTATGATTGCGGCGAAAAAATTCGTTTTATCGACTATCGATTTCAGCGAGATAAATTCGGTCGTGAATTTCAAGGGCGAATTGCAGGAAATTCTGCAAGGCGGGGGCGAAATTCTTCCCGAATATGAGTGCGAAGATATCGGCACACCGCAAAAGCACAGGTTTAAAGTTACATTAAAGGCGTTTTCAAAGACGTTCTGCGGCGAAGCCGACCGCAAAACCGACGCGGAACAGCTTGCGGCAAAGTCCGCCGTGGAGTATTATAAAAACAGTAAATAGAATTAGTATTCAGGTTTAATTTATGGGCTCTTTTAAGCAAATACAACTTGTCGGTTTTAAATCTTTTGCCGATAAAACGATTATCCC
>DOCD01000060.1:6507-10138 GCA_003503945.1 Clostridiales bacterium
AATCCCTCTCGGCGAGGGCGTAACGTGTATAGTCGGGCCTAACGGTTGCGGCAAGTCTAACGTTGCGGACTCTATCCGTTGGGTTCTCGGCGAACAGTCCGCAAAGATGATGCGCGGCTCGCAGATGATGGACGTTATTTTCGGCGGCACGGAAACGCGCCGTCAGATGTCGTTTTGCGAGGTTACGCTGACCTTCGACAACACGAAACGAATTTTCGATATCGACTGCGACGAGGTTGAAATGACCCGCCGCCTATATAGAAGCGGCGACAGCGAATACCTTTTGAACAAGCAGCCCTCGCGTATGAAGGTCCTGACGGGGCTTTTGCACGGCGCGGGCGCGGCGAAAGAGGGCTACTCGATTATCGGTCAGGGCCGTATCGAGCAGATTATGAACGCAAAGCCCGAGGACAGACGTTCGATTTTCGAAGAAGCGACCGGTATCGTCGTTTTCAAGGACAGGAAGGCGGAAGCCGAAAGAAAGCTCAATGCTTCCAAGGACAACCTTTACGTATTCGCTCAGCGCATGCAGGAGGTCGAAAGGCAGATAGGCCCCTTGAAAAAGGCGTCGGAAAACGCGTTGAAGTACAGGGAGCTGTACGGTCAGCTTCGTCACCACGAAATGAATTTGTACATATACCGCCACGACAGCGCGGAGGGCGAAAAGGAGGAGCTTAACACCAAAGCGTTCGCAATAGCAAAGCGCATTGCCGAGGTTACCGAGCTTTCCGATAAATTGCTTGCGGAATACCAGACCCGCCGCGACGAAATCGCCGCCGCCGACCACGATTTGCAGGATTTGAACGAGAGGCTTCGCCGCTACGAGGTAGGTATCGAGCACCGAAGCGGCGAGTCGAAGCTATATACCGAAAAGGCGCGCTCGGTCAAAGCCAAGCTTGCCTCCGCGCAGGAGGATATAGCTTTCTCGACAAAGCGTATCGACGATATCGACAGAGAGATAAGAAGAAGCGAAGCGTACGCGGGCAAAAACAACGACAGAATAAACGCGCTGCATGAAAATACCGATTCGCTGCGCGCGGAGATAGAGGAGCTTTCGAAAAAGATAGCCGACTACGAATTTATGACGGGCGAGCACCGCAAAAAGGTTCTCGATACGTTCAAGGACTTATCGGATATGCGCCAGAATATGGGCTCGCTGTCGGCGCAAAAGGAATTACTCAAGGAAAGGCTTTCGGAAATTCGCGTGGAAATGGATAAAATCCACGCCCGCCGCGACGGTTTGCGCGGCGAGTACGACGTGTGCTTGGAGCGCGGCAAGCTTTTAAACGGCTTTTTAGGCAACGAAAACGAGCTTCTGGAAAAAGCCGAAGCGAAAACGCGCGAAGCGGAAGAGAAAATCCAGTCGCTCATTAAACAGACTTACGACACGCAGGCGCAGATTGCAAGCTTAAATGACAGCTTGACGACTTACCGCGCATTGCGCGACAGGTTCGACGGGTACGTGTATTCGGTCAAAAAGCTTTTGTCCGACGCGAGGGGAGATCTGGTTCTTTCCGAAAAAATCGAGGGGCTTATAGCCGACCTCGTCAGGTGCGACAGCGAGTACGAGGTGGCAATCGAAACGGCGTTCGGCGGCGCTATGCAGAACGTAATCACCCGCACGCGCGACGACGCGAGGTATTTAATCGAATATTTGAAGCGCACCCGCTCGGGTCAGGTCACGTTTTTACCCGTCGAGGCGCTGCGCCCCAGACTTGAAAACGACCAGATTAAATCGGCGGTGCGCGACCAGGGCGCGATAGGCTTCGCGATAAACCTCGTCAGGTTCGATAAAAAGTTCGAAAACGTTATACATAACCTTTTGGGCAATACGCTTGTCGTCGACAATATCCAGAACGCTACCCAGATAGCGCGCAGATATCCCCGCGCCTTCAAAATCGTAACCCTCGACGGCGACGTTATTTCGACCACGGGTTCGATGACGGGCGGCTACCGTCGGGAAATCGCGGGCAACCTTCTTGCAAACGAGCGCCGTATCAAGGAAATAGAGGACAATATTCAGAGCAAGAAAACCTTTTTAAGCCGCGCGGATTCGAAAAGAAAGGAGCTGGACGCGGAAAAAATAAAGGTCGGTATAGAGCAGCAGAACTTATTGAAGCGCTTGCAGGACGCACGGCTCGAGCTCGCCGCCGTTACGGAAAAGCAGTCGTCCCTGTTGCAGAGCGTGACGGGCGCGGAGAGCGAATACGCGGCTTACGGTCAGTCGCTCAAAGCGCTCGAAGACAGGCTTGCGGGGCTGGACAGCGAATATTCGGGCGTCAGCAAGGGCGCAAGCGATTTATCCGAGCAATCGGACAAGGCTTCCTCCGCAATCGACGACATGAGCGCGGAATTCGATAAATTAAACGAAAAACGCACCGAAAAGACGGATAAGCTCAACGCGCTTCTCGTCGAAATCGCGTCTTTGGAAAGCGCGCTCAAATCGGGCGCGGAAAACATAAAACGCCTTGCCTTAGAGCGTGACAGCCTTTCTATCCGTCTTGAAAAAACAAAGACGAGCATTCCCGAAATCGAAGAGGAAATGCAGGCTTTCACGCGGCAGGCGCAGCAGGCGGCGCTTTCAAAGGAAGAGCAGGAAGTTGTAGCAGACCTCAACAGACAGGTTGCGGAGGTTCGCGAAAGAAAGGAAGAGCTCAATAAGCGCGTAATGCAGTACGACAGCGAAAGGCTTGCCGCATACAAGGAAAAGGAGGAGCTGACTAAGCAGCAGAGTATGCTCGCGCTTGCGATGCAGAAAATAGACAGTGACCTCGAATACCTTCAAACGCGTATCGCCGAGGAATACGGCGAGGATTACGAGGGCTGCCTCAAATTCAAGGAAGAGGGTTACGACCCGTCCGCCGCGGGGCAGACTATCGCAAATCTGAAAAGGGCGATAACCGTTCTCGGCCCCGTTAACCACAACGCGGTAGAGGAGTACGACGAGCTGTCCGCCCGCTACGAAAAGATGACGGCTGAAAAGGAGGACCTCGAAAAGGCGATAGCCGACCTTACGACCGCGCTCGACGATATCCGCGCGGAAATGCTTAAAATATTCGACGAGGGATTCAACACTATAAACGAAAACTTCAAGCATACCTTCAAGGAATTGTTCGGCGGCGGTAAAGCCGAATTGCAGCTCGACTACACCGACTGCGACGACCCTTTAAACGCTGGCGTGGAAATTATAGCTTGTCCTCCCGGTAAAAAGCTTACGAAAATTTCGCTTTTGTCGGGCGGCGAACGCGCGCTTACGGCTATCGCCATACTGTTTGCGATAATAGGTATGCGCCCCATGCCCTTCTGCGTGCTCGACGAAATCGAAGCCGCGCTCGACGAAGCGAACGTCGCAAGGTACGCTAAGTATCTCAAAAAATTCGCGTCGAACACGCAGTTTATCGTCATTACGCACAGAAAGCCCACAATGGAAAACGCCGACATACTTTTCGGCGTAACTATGGAGGAAAAGGGCGTTTCGAAGATAGTATCCGTCAAGCTGTCGGAGGTAGAGAGTAAGCTCGGCGGCGACACTGTATCTTAAATATAGCCTTCCCCTTCGGGGAAGGTGGCTTATTCGCAGCATAGCGAGAATAAGACGGATGAGGTAACCTCATCACCGCTACGCAAGCTT
>DOCD01000052.1:0-337 GCA_003503945.1 Clostridiales bacterium
TATAAACTTATTAACGAATTTTTGAATATTTATAAATATTTCTTATTAACCACATCACAAAAACTTATAATTTTAAAGGAGACGGAACTATGAAAACAAGAAAGAAGCTGCTTATAGCGTTACTTTCGGCAACCTGCATAACGGCCGGTGCCTTCGGGCTTGCCGCGTGCAAAGACGACACGGCGGACGTCGACCCTCAGATTAAGGCGGCGTACGAGCTGTATGTTGACGCTGTCGGCGACAACGCAATGACCTATGACCAGTGGCTTGCCTCTATCAAAGGCGCGGACGGAGCAAAGGGCGACAAAGGCGATAAAGGCGACAAGGGCGACAAGGG
>DOCD01000052.1:704-2760 GCA_003503945.1 Clostridiales bacterium
GACGGCGAGGACGGCGCTGACGGTGCAACCTGGCTTTTCGGCGAAGTTGCCCCCGCGGCGACCGCAGGTAAGGCGGGCGACTTCTACCTTGACACGAAAACATTCGACGTGTACTCCAAGTCGGCAACCGGCTGGGAGAAAAAGGGCAACATAAAAGGCGCAACCGGCGATGACGGCGCGCCCGGCACGCCCGGCGACAAGGGTGACGAGGGCGTCGGTATTGAAAATATCACTATTAATGAAAATACCGGAGTGTTGACTATATTTTATACCGATACGGCGAAAGCACCTGCTACATTCCAACTCCCCGCAGAGCTTTTCCACAAGCACAGATATGGCGAGCCGATTGTATTTTCACCCGCCACGTTTGAAAAAGGCGGCATTTCTTATAAAGTGTGCGAGGACGACGGACACGTCGAATTTTTCCAGACGGAAAAGATCGGCACGCTGAGTAATCCCGCACCTATAACCGCAGACGGCGACGTAGTTGTTCCCACTGAGGATTTTAATTATACATATTATAAATATACGGCAAAAGCGGATGGTTTCCTCCGAGTAGAAACTCCTAAACAAAGCGGGGATTATTGCAGTAGATTTTATGTATACGATACCGAAAAATTCGACTCTGATTACGATGATGAATTATATAATCACACCGATATCGACGGTTATACCACGGAGTGCCGCCTTGAAGAAGGTCAGTCTGCATATATAAAGGCGTCCGGTGAAGACTACAAGGTTGAAAATGAGTATATTTTCAGCGTAAAACTTTATGAGGATACACAAACTTACCCGTACAGCGTCACCGTAAAAGGACCCGACGAAGAAGCGGTGCCTGGTGCAACCGTTAAGCTGTACACGGGCGTACGCGGTGATGATTGGACATACACATTTACCCAGGCACATACCGCAACAACCGACGCTAACGGTAAAGCAGACTTCAATATTAAATATATAAGCGGTTCTTACTTTTATGAAGTAGTCGCACCCGCGGGTACCGATTACATAAGCTTGCAGCTCAACGACGAATATCCCGAGAGCTTTGCTCCGCTCAGATTTGAAAAGAACGTAGACGTGGAAATAGGCAAAAACGTAGATTATAATATAACCGTTGTTTATCCCGACGGAACTACTCCCGTTAAGGGCGTTAAAGTAAAATTGTATCCGTACAGCAGTGGCTATGAAAATATAGGTCTTGAAGCCGATGTCGACGATAACGGTGTAGCAAAATTCAAAACCGAGGCTTATAACTATTACGTATTTATGGATAATATCCCCGAAGGATACGAGCTTGCACCCAGAACAAGGCTTTCGAATACAACCCAGACGATTACTTTGCAGAAGGCGCCTCAAACGGTAACAATTACTAATAATGCGGCTACGGTTAATGCAGTAGTCGGCGAAAGATATTCGATATCAAAAGACACACACGGAGTATATACGCTTACTGTTACAAATGGGTATATCGATACATTGACGGACAGAGGAAGTTCGGTATTTACCAACGGCGAAGCCGGTTACAAATCGGGTTATACTTTTGAAAAAGACGCAAACAACAAGATTACGAAAATAACTTATAAAACTTCGTATTATCCCGTTCAATGGGTGTTTACTGTAAGCGAGAATGCCACTGTAAACTTCAATTGCGCGCCGACAGAATTCACCAAGGAAGAAGTAGGCGATTCTCTTACGATAGACGCATTGGCTAATACCGAGTATAAGTTCAATATCGAAGCGGGCAAAACTTACACCATAACCACCGATAGCGGGGTGTATCTGTATACCGTTAAAGTTGATTCAAGTTACAGTGTAGTAAGTGCTTCTGAATTAAATGAATATAATAAAGAAGACGGCGATTCGGTTACTGTTGACAAAGTTGATTCCGGCAGGACGGACAGTAATGGTGACTCCATATATTATGAGTACGTTTTGTCGTTTACGACGACCAGAGCACAAAATTATATCACTGTTGCGCTTGAAAATGCAGGACATATCACTATAACCGTTACCGACACTCCCTCAGTATAAAACTGCATAAAACATTTTACAGGCTCCC
>DOCD01000052.1:3054-11203 GCA_003503945.1 Clostridiales bacterium
TAAAACATTTTACAGGCTCCCCGTCGGGGAGCCTGTAATTTTTAAGTTGACATAAGCGGCAAGCTTATATATAATAGTGTAAATAATGCAAACAATATATTAAAAGGTTATTATGCAAATGAAACTTAAATTTACGGCAATTGCGCTTGCCGCGGCTTTCTTGGTCGGCGCGTTCGGCTTCGCAGCCTGCGCCCCCGGCAAGGACGGCGCCCCCGGTAAAGACGGCATTAACGGCGCCCCCGGCGCCCCTGGCAAAGACGGCGAGGACGGCGTCGGCATTGCCGACGTTTATATCGATAAAGAGGGAAACCTCATAGTTAAATTCACAGACGGCACCGAAAAAAATTGCGGCAAGCTGCCCGACGTCGGCAGCGGCTACGGCGAGCAGTTCCTTTACAGCGAAATAAAGCAAAACGGCGAAGTGACGGGCTATGCCGTAAGAGGCATAGGCAGCATTTCTGCCGCCGATATCGTTATTCCGTCGCAGTATAACGGAAAGCCCGTGACGGCAATCGGCAAAAACGCGTTTTTCGATTGCGACTTTATCGAAAGCGTTACCTTGCCCGACACCGTAACCGACGTTGCATACGGCGCTTTCTGGGGGTGCGACGGGCTGAAAAGCGTCGGATTCGGCAAAAACGTGGAGAGCGTGGGCGAGGTCGCGTTTGCGTACTGCACCGCGCTCGAAAAGTTCGATTGCCCCGAAAAACTCGCCTATATCGGCGAATCGGCGTTCGTAAGCTGCACTTCGCTTGTCGAAATTAATTTAAACGACGGGCTTGAAGAAATCGCCCGAAGCGCCTTTTCGGGCTGTATCGCGCTTGAAAAGGTATCCGTGCCCGACAGCGTGACGACCCTCGGTTATGCGCTGTTTCAGCAATGCTTCAACCTGAAAAGCGTTAAATTATCCGAAAGCGTTACGGACATACCCGAATACTGCTTTGCGGAGTGCTCCGCACTCGAAAGCGTGCAATTGGGCGACAGGGTAGAAAAAATAGGCTACTCCGCTTTCTTTCAGCTTGCCGCGCTTAAAACGGTTGTGCTGCCGAAGAGCCTTAAAGAAATAGTAAGCTATGCCTTTTACAGGCTGGATACGTTCGAGGGGGTGTATTACAAAGGCACCGCCGAGGAGTGGGGCAAAATAAAAATAGGCAAAAACGGAAACGAATTCGGCGACGGCGGCAACGACTGGGGCAAGGTGTATTTTTACTCCGAAACTCAGCCCGCGGCGGAGGGGAACTTCTGGCACTACGTCGGCGGCGTGCCCACAAAGTGGTAGAGTTAGCCTCATTACCGCTCCGCATTGCTATAATGGGGAATAAACCTCATCAGGCTTTGCCTTCACGGCAAAGCCAGCTTCTCGGCTGCGGTAAGGACAACCGCCGCCTCGGTCACCGCTTGCGCCTATGCTATGCGCAAGCTCCTCTCCGCCTTGCAAAACAACGGATTACCGTTGTTTTAAGAATGCAAGGCTCGTCCCAAAGGGGAAGCCTACAATAGGGTTAAAGCATTGGCGAAAATAAGTTGAATACCGCGTTCGCAAGCGACGCGAAAAAGTTCATTTTAAAATTGCTTTCCGTAATTTCGTGCGATACGGCGAGCGTTTCGTCGAAATCTTTCTTTATATCCGCAATGCACGGCGCTTTATAAAGCACCGCTCCGCATTCGTAATGGTGCACAAGCGAGCGGTAGTCGAGGTTTATCGTCCCGACAAACGCGGCGTCGCCGTCGGTTATCATTCCTTTCGCGTGGATAAACCCCGGCGTGTATTCGTAAATTTTTACGCCCGCTTGCAATAAAAATTTGTAATTCGAGCGGGTCATATTGAATACTATCTTCTTATCGGGCACGGCAGGGGTGATTATCCTTACGTCGACCCCGCGCATTGCCGCATTCCTGAGCGCGGAAATAAGCGTATAGTCGGGGATTAAGTACGGCGTGGTTATATAAGCGTATTTTTTTGCCGAATTAAGCATATTTATATAATTGTTTTCGCCGATTTGTTCGGGGTAAAAGGGCTTGGGCCCGTCGCCGAACGGGTGAATATATCCGCCCCCTTCGAACTTTTCGTATTCCAAATCGAGGTATTTGCCGTAGTCGGATTTGATTTTCGAGGTTACGTCGAAGGTGTGCAGAAACATAGCCGTGAAATTGCCCACGGCAGCGCCGCGAACTTTCAGCGCAGTATCCTTCCAGTGCCCGAAGCGCTTTTTTTCGTTAATATATTCGTCGGCTAAGTTTACGCCGCCCGTGTAGGCTGCTTTTCCGTCGATTACCGTGATTTTTCTGTGGTCGCGGTTGTTGTGTATGCCGCTCACCACGGGCATAAAACGGTTGAATTTATAGGAGTTTATGCCGGCTTTTCTGAGCTTTTTGTAGTACCCGCCCGGCAGCAGACCCGCGCAGCCTATATCGTCGTATAAAAGCCGCACCTCGACGCCCGCCGCCGCTTTTTTTGTGAGTATGCCGAGTATTTTGCTCCACATTTTGCCGAAATCTATAATGAAATACTCCATAAATATAAACTTTTCGGCTTTTTCGAGCTCGGCTAAAAGGTCGGCGTAAAAGGCTTCGCCCGAAGGAAAGTACTTGACTTCGTTATTAAGGTGGCCGCGGCTGTACGCGGTGGAGCGCAGATACGCTTCAATATCCGCTTTGTCGCCCAAAAATTCGTTTATGGCGTCGTTTTCGGTTTTTGTCAGCTCGGAGTACTTTTTGCACCTCGCGGAAATTTCGATGGCGAGCTTATATTGTTTTAACGACATTTTCGAGTTGGCGAACAGGCAGTAAATCAAAAGCCCGAAGAGGGGGACTATGAGCACGACGACAAGCCAGGTAAGCTTGAACTCGGGGCTTTCCTTTTTATTTATGATACCGAGGATTACGAGCACGCCGAAAACCGTGTTTACAACCTGAAACGCGAATATGGACTGCTCGAAAATCATGATAGCCGCCGCAAAAACGAGCACCTGCAATAAAAGTATCAAAAAGGATATGAAAATTTTGCTGAAAAGCATTTTAAACAACTTCATATGAAAATTTTAGCACCTATTCGGAATAATGTCAACAACTTACCGTTTTTTAGGGCGCGGGAGGGCAAAAGCGTACTTTAAAAAAATTATTTTTATAAGACGAAATCAATTGACTTAATATAACGTTTTGTATATAATTGAGTGGTATCAGACGAAAAGAATATAAGCGAGGTAAAAGTTATGAAGCCCGAAATACATCCCGATTATCACGAAGTGACGGTTGTATGCGCTTGCGGAGCTACCTTTAAAACCGGCACAACCAAAAAGGTTGATACCTTAAAAGTAGATATCTGCAACAAGTGTCATCCTTTCTTTACCGGTAAACAGAAGCTTGTTGATACAGGCGGCCGCGTAGACAAGTTTAAGAAAAGATACAATATTTAAAAATGTGGCTCCAACAACGGTTGGAGCTATATTAATATTAGTTCACAAATTTTTTCGGCTATTCTGCGCCGAAAAAATTTCGTGATTTTTAGCGTAGTATAGTTTTTGGAAGCATTGGACGTATGGCTGAAATCGAAAATAAGACAAAAAGGAAAAAGAAGACAAACCGCACGTATATAGGCGGGCAAGCCGTGCTCGAAGGCGTTATGATGATGGGCAAAACGTGCATGGCAACCGCCGTGCGCGACCCCGACGGCGAAATTCAGGTCGAAGCGAAGCGCTTAAAACGCGGCAAACACCTCGCCAGAGCAAGCAAAATCCCCCTCGTGCGCGGTACGGTCAACCTCATAACCTCGCTGGTGCGCGGCGTGAAAACGCTCATGCGCTCCGCCGCGGTCTACGGCGACGACGGCGAGGAGGCGGGCAGAGTTCAGAAATGGCTTGCGGAAAAGTTCAAGGTCAACCTTATGGACGTTATTTCCGTAATTTCCGCAATTTTAGGCGTCGTGCTCGCCGTGGGCATCTTTATTTTCCTGCCCCGCTTTTTAGTGGGCATTATCCCCCGAATCGACGAGGAGCACTGGGCGTATTACGTGCTTTTGGGCGTGTTCAAGCTGGTCATTTTTATCGCGTATCTCGCCATTATACTGCTACTTAAAGACATCAGAAGGCTGTATATGTATCACGGCGCGGAGCATAAAACTATTAACGCGTTCGAGTACGGCGTGGAGCTCACTCCCGAAAAGGTAAAAGAGTGCTCCCGCCTGCACGACAGGTGCGGCACGTCCTTTCTGTTCATTGTTCTGTTTATAAACATTGCGCTCATATCTGCGGCGAACTGGGCGGTGTTCACATACGTGCCCGTCATAAACGAAGTCAAAAACCGCATACTGCGCTTTTTAATCAATATCGCAATCGAGCTTATTTTACTGCCGATTATCGCGGGCTTTTCGTACGAGGTTTTAAAATTCCTCGCGAAATTCGACAATAAATTCGTAAACTTTTTCAAAGCCCCCGGCAAGCTTATCCAGAAAACCCTGACTACGCGCGAGCCCGACCTCGAAATGATAGAGGTGGCAATCGCCGCGTTCAATAAGGTGCTTGAAATGGACGCGGACCCCTCCGTGCCCGAAACGGAGTTCGTTACGGGCGGGATACTCTCCAAAATGCTTGCCGCGACTAAGGAAAAATTCAAAAAGAGCGACATCGACGAGAGCGACGCGGAGTGGATTTATTCCCTCGTGCTCGGCATTAAGCGCAGCGAGCTTACCGAGGAACGTATGGTTACCCCCGCCGAAAGCAAGAAAATAAGCGAAATTATCGAAAAGCGTATGACGGGCAGACCGCTTTGGTACGTTGTCGGCGACACCGAATTTTACGGCTGCACGATAAAGGTCGACGAACGCGCGCTTATCCCCAGACCCGAAACCGAGCTTTTAGCGGATTACGCCGTGAAGAGCATAGAGGAGGGGGATAAAGTGCTCGATTTGTGCACGGGTTCGGGCTGTATCGCGGTGTCGGTGGCGAAAAAGTGCGCGCAAAAGCGGGTTTCCGTGACTGCCGCCGACCTTTCCGACGCGGCGATAATGCTTGCAAAGGAAAACGCGAAGTTAAACGGCGTGAACGTGGACTTTGTTCAGAGCGATATGTTCCGCAACGTGCGCGGCAGGTTCAACGTGATTGTCTGCAACCCGCCCTATATAAAGAGCGAGGAAATACCCCTTTTGCAGAAGGAAGTGCGCGAGTACGAGCCGAAAATCGCATTGGACGGCGGCGCGGACGGGCTGGATTTTTACAGGCAGATTGCAAAATCGGTGCGCAGCTACCTTGCCCGCGACGGCATTTTATTGTTGGAGTGCGGCGAAGGTCAGCCCGAAGAAATCCTGAAGCTTTTCGAAAAGCGGGATTACGCTATGGTTATGAAGGATTTGAACGGGGTTGACCGCTTCTTGAAAATCGCATTTTAGTTCACAAATTTTTTCGTCTATTCTGCGACGAAAAAATTTCGTGATTTTAAAGGCGCTGCCTTTCTTTGCGCGATATTAAGGGCAAACTTATAATATAATCGCGCAAATTCAAACTGCTGAGGCGCAGGTATGCGCAAATGGGGGCGTGCTGCGCAAAAGCGCGGTTTTGCTTGCACCGTTGATAATTTAGTAAAATGAAAGAAAAATTTTTAATCAAACTCGAAGATATTTATAAGCGTTACTGCGAGCTGTCGGAAAAACTGAGCGACCCCGCGGTGATTTCGGATACCGCGCTTTGGACAAAGACGGCAAAAGACCAGTCCGAACTCACCGAAACGGCGCAAAAATACGAGGAGCTTTTATCTGTTTTAAAGCAAAAGACGGACGCGGAGGAGGCGTTAAAAACCGAAGCCGACCCCGAAATGAAGGAGCTTCTTTCCGCCGAAACCGAGGAGTGCGCCCGTCGCGCGGAAGAAATTAAGGACGAGCTTAAAATTCTGCTACTGCCTAAGGATAAAAACGACGACAGAAACTGTATAATGGAAATTCGCGGCGGCGCGGGCGGTGAGGAAGCCGCGCTTTTCGCGTACGAGCTGTACAGAATGTACTTAAATTACTGCGAGCACCACCGCCTTAAAGTCGAGGTTGTCGACGTGAACGAAACCGAACTCGGCGGGATTAAGGAAATAGTATTAAATATCAGCGGCAAGGACGCGTACAAGCAGTTGAAGTTCGAAAGCGGCGTGCACCGCGTTCAGCGCGTGCCCGAAACAGAGTCGCAGGGGCGCGTGCACACTTCCACCGCAACGGTGGCGGTTCTTCCCGAGGCGGAGGACGTGGACGTGGAAATCAAGGACGAGGATATCCGTATCGACGTTTACCGTTCGTCGGGTGCGGGCGGACAAAAGGTCAACAAAACCGAAACCGCAATCCGCATAACCCACTTCCCCACGGGGATTGTGGTTACCTGTCAGGACGAGAGGAGCCAGCTTAAAAACAAGGACAAGGCTTTCAAGGTTCTGCGGTCGAGGCTGTACGATTATTACAGCTCCCAGAATCAGTCGGCTTACGACGAGCACCGCAAAAGCTTAGTCGGGCGCGGCGACAGAAGCGAGAGAATACGCACCTACAACTTCCCGCAGGGCAGAGTGACCGACCACAGAATAGGGCTTTCGCTGTATTCGCTGGATACTTTTATGATGGGCGATATAGAGGAAATGACGGAAGCGCTTGCCGTTGCCGAACGCGAAGCTCAGCTTGCGGGCGAAGAATAAATGCATACAAAGGGGAAAACGTATGAAAAAAAATCAGTCGGTTGAAGACTATCTCGAATGTATCCTGCTTTTATCGCGGGAAAGCGAGTTCGTGCACCGCGTGGACGTGGCGCGTAAAATCGGCGTTTCGCAGCCGGCAGTGCAAAAGGCGATAAAAATTTTGCAGTCGGGCGGATTTGTGGAGTGCGACGGTTTGCATATCTACCTTACCAAAAGCGGCTTAGACTATGCGGAAAAGGTGTACGAAAGGCACTGCACGCTTGAAAAGTTTTTGGTTTTTTTGGGCGTGAACGGCGCGGACGCGGAAACCGACGCTTGCGAAATAGAGCACGTAATATCCGACGCGACCTTTGCTGCGATAAAAAAATTCGTATCGGAAAAATAAAAAACGGAAACGCAAATTTGCGTTTCCGTTTTTTAATGTGTTAATCTTCGACGTATTCGATAATGTCTTCTACTTTGCAATGCAGTATTTTACAAAAATCGTCTAACTTAGTAGTCGTTATTGCTTTCCCCTTCCGTATTCTGTCAATAGTTCCACTACTTATATTAAAATTATTTATAAGCGAATAAGTGGATTCACGTTTTTCTTTCAAGGTTTTCCAAAAAGGAGTATAACTAATCATATTTTTATTATATCATATAGTCAAATATTTGACAATAGCTACCATAATAGCTATAATATAACTACAATAATAGCCATATTAAGGAGTAAACACAAATGGGCAAATTTTTAGACGAGTACAAGAAAGAGCTTGATAACGAAAGTATGCAATTTATGTTTTTATGCAGTAAAAGCGACTTGCATATGCTGGTTGAGGGTTATAAAAAAAAGTGCAATTTGCCGGAGCTTGCAAGGTTGGGCGCGCTGACGCTTGTTTTCGGGTACAAGCGGCTGTTTATGAAAATTTGCGCTAATGTGGAAAAATATTCAAACGAATTTTTAGAGCTGATAAAAGCTACGGAAAATAATTTTGCATTGTTGGAAAACTGGGTTATACAATTTATCTCGAAGATAAGGGACGACGAAGCAAGGAAACTTTTGGAGGAGTTCTGGCAACAGCGCAAAACCGAATTCGATTTACAAAATTTTACGATAAGTCAGCTGATTTAGTTGTACCTCATCAGTCTTTGCCTGCACGGCAAAGACAGCTTCCCCATAGGGGAAGCCTATAATAGGGTAAAGCGAAAAAGTTTTGCGCGAAGAAAAAGCGCGCAAAAAGATTTCTCGACGATGCTCGAAATGACAAAGAGGCGTTAAATGAGGGGACAGGAGGAGGGGAGCCAGAGGTTTAAAATCGGGCATAAGTTAAGGACAGGCAGAATAGAAATAAATATATGCAAAATTTCTGTTTTACCGATACGGCGACTACGCTTAAAAATTTAAAAACCACAAAGGACGGGCTGTCCTCCGAAGAGGCCGCGGCAAGGCTGCAAACTTACGGCAAAAACGAGCTTGAAAAGGGCAAAAAGACGGGAATTGTCAAGCTGT
>DOCD01000052.1:11491-12119 GCA_003503945.1 Clostridiales bacterium
AAAAGACGGGAATTGTCAAGCTGTTCTTTTCGCAGTTCAAGGATTTTATGACCCTGCTTTTGATTATCGCCGCGGCGGTTTCGTCGGTTATCGCCTTTATTTCAAAGGATAAAAACGATTTGACGGACACGTTTATCATCATTTTTATAATATTTTTAAACGCGATTGTCGGCACCGTTCAGCAATACCGCGCGGACAAGGCTATCGAAAACCTTAAAAAGCTTTCCGTGTGCTCCGCAAAGGTCAGGCGCGACGGCAAGGAATGCACGGTGGACGGCACCGAAATAACGGTAGGCGATATAGTTCTGCTCGAAGAGGGCGACGTTATCCCCGCGGATTGCAGAATTATCGAGTGCAACGGCTTGAAGTGCGACGAATCCGCGCTTACGGGCGAAAGCGTTGCGGTGGAAAAGTCCGCCGAAGCCATTCGCGGAAACAAGGTCGCGCTCGGCGCTATGAAAAACACCCTTTTCAACTCCACGTTCGTCGTGCGCGGCAACGCGACCGCCGCCGTTACGGCGGTTGGTATGAACACCGAAATGGGCAAAATCGCGGCTATGCTCGAAGATACCAAAGCCACGGGCACCCCGCTTGAAAATTCCTTAAACAAGTTAGGCAAAATAATTTC
>DOCD01000052.1:12405-20623 GCA_003503945.1 Clostridiales bacterium
GAGTTAGGCAAAATAATTTCCGGCTTCGTGCTCGCCGTCACCGCGATTATTTTCATAATGGGCATATTCGTGCGGAGCGACGGCATACTCAAAAACTTTATGACGTCGGTCGCGGTTGCGGTCGCCGCCATACCCGAGGGCTTGCCCGCCGTCGTAACCATAATTATGGCGATGGGCGTACAGCGTATGAGCAAAAAGAACGTTGTCATACGCAAGCTCAAATCGGTTGAAACGCTGGGCGGCTGTTCGGTTATCTGTTCGGATAAGACGGGCACGCTCACCCTCAACAAAATGCGCGTGACCGAGCTTCGCTGCGACGAGAGCTGCAAGACGAAAATACTGCAATGCATGCTCGCCTGCACGACCGTCAAGGGCGAAAAGGGGGCGTACATAGGCGACCCCACCGAAATCGCCTTGAAAATATATGCCGACGACAACGGTTTCGATAAGCCGTTTACCCGACTTGCGGAAATCCCGTTCACGTCGGAAAGAAAGATGATGACGGTCGCCGCGGATTTCGACGGCGAGAGGTGCAATTTCGTCAAGGGCGCGCCCGATATCCTGATAGAAAAATGCTCGTTCGTGCTGACGGGCGAGGGCGTGAAGCCGCTTACGAAGGAGTTCAAGCGCAAAATTACCGAAGAGAATAACGCCATGTCGGACGACGCGCTGCGCGTTCTGGGCTTCGCTTACAGAAGCTTCGACGGGGCGGCTCTGGAGGAGGGGCTCATTTTCCTCGGGCTGTGCGGCATGACCGACGGGATTAAGGAGGGCGTTAAGGAAGCCGTTGCGGAGTGCAAGGCGGCGGGGGTTGCAACCGTTATGATAACGGGCGACCACGTGCGCACGGCGTTTTCTATAGCTAAAAAGCTGGGTATTGCCGAGGATATGTCGGAGGTGATTTCGGGCGAACAGCTCGATTCGCTTCCCGCGCGCGAGCGCGAAAGGGCGATAGCGGATTGCAGGGTGTTTGCGAGGGTTTCGCCGAAGCACAAAAATATGATTGTCAAAGCGCTCAAAAAGCGCGGCAAGGTTGTGGCTATGACGGGCGACGGCATAAACGACGCGCCGAGCATAAAAACCGCAGATATAGGCATAGCGATGGGCAAATCGGGCACCGACGTTACGAAAAGCGCTTCCGATATGGTTATCGCGGACGACAACTTCACAACCATTGTCGCCGCGGTAAAGGAGGGCAGGCGCATTTCCGCGAATATAAGAAAGACGATACAGTTTTTCCTTTCCACCAACCTTGCGGAGGTGCTCGCCATACTCATAGCCTCGCTCGTATTTTTTAAATTCGATTTCCTTTTATCGACGCAGCTATTGTGGCTCAACCTCATAACCGACAGCTTCCCCGTGCTCGCGCTGGGTATGGAAAAGGAGGACGCGGACATTATGAATCGTCCGCCCGTCCGCGCGGAAAAGAGCCTGTTTTCGAAGAGCTCGATTGCGTCAATCGCGTTTTTCGGGCTGTACATTACGGCGGTTACCGTGGGCGTTTACGCCGTCGGGCTGAAGCTTTACGGCAACGAGGTTGCAACCGCGCTCACCTTCCTTACGCTTTCATTTCTGGAGCTGTTCCACGCCTTCAATATCCGCTCGGAAAGGCAGTCGATATTCAAATGCGGCATATTTACGAATAAAATTCTGCTTGCCACGGTCGCCTTGGGCATACTCGTCAATGTGCTGCTCGCTATAAGCCCGTTTGCGGGCGCGTTCGGGCTTGTAAGCCTTACATGGCGGCACTGGCTTGCCGCGGTGGGGCTCGCGGCGTCGGTTATCCCCGTCGGCGAAATTTACAAGCTTATTCTGCGCGCGGTTACGCGCAGGAAAAAAAAGGCTTCCCCCATATAAGGGTGTATTGTATAGGGATTAAAGCAAGGACGATAATCGGCCCTTGCTTTTTTAGTACGGTTATGATATAATGAAACTACTTTAAACAGTAATTTAGTATTTTAATCGTCATTGCGAGGCATTTATTGCCGAAGCAATCCATAGGGAAACGCTTGAAAAGAGCGGAATAGTCTGGATTGCCGCGGTCGCGTTGCTCCCTCGCAATGACGGTGAGGCGGATATATTTCAATTTTTTTGCATTACAAAGTTATAATTACTATGCAACAAAACTACACTGTAATTTGTTTAATAGTAAACGAATTACCATAAGGTGCCGTTAATGGACGAACGACAAATAGATAAACTTCTTACGGAAGTCGCGCGCGGAAACAACGCGGCTTTCGAAGTCCTCTATGAAAAAACGAAGCGCGGAACGTTTTCGTTTATTTACTCGTATCTTAAATACTACGAGGACACCGAGGACGTTATGCAGAACGTTTACCTCAAAATCAAACTCAATATAGATAAATATACGAGCGGCACCAACGGCAGGGCGTGGATTTTACAGATAGCGAAAAACCTTGCCTTAAACGAGCTGAACAAGCGTAAACGGGTGGAATACCTGGACGAGGTAGAAACCCGCGCGGAGGAAATTTCCTGCGGGAGCATTACGGAAGTAATGCAGAAAGAGCTCAGCGAAGAAGAGTACAGAATAGTTACCCTGCATATTCTCTGGGGCTACAAACACCGCGAAATCGGTGAAATGATAAACTGTCCCACGGGGACGGTTACTTCGAAATACAAACGGAGCATTAAAAAGCTGAAACAGGCTTTAAAGGAGGCGGAGCAATGAAAAAGAGTTGGAAAAAACTTTGGGAAAGTCAGCTTGACGAAGTAGTTCCCGCCCTCCGCGGCGATATCAGGGATTTACCCGTTCAGACGGCGGAACGCCCCGTTCCCAACGGCAAAACGGCGGTTAAAGTTAAAAAGCCCGTAATTATAAGCGTGCTTGCGGCGTTTATCGCCGCGGTCATAGCGATAACGATTATTCTCGCCGTAATTCCGCGCGGAAACGGGCGGTTTGCGTTCACGCTCGAAATAAACCCCGCGGTAACTTTCATAACCGACGGGGACGGCAAGGTCGAAAAGGTCGCGGCGTCCAACCGCGACGCGGATATAATACTATCCGATAGAGAAACGGCTTCGGCTATGACGGGCAAATCCCTTGCGGAAGCGGTCGCGGTTTACACCGACCGCGCGGCAATGCTCGGCTATCTCGACCTCGGGCGCGATACCGCCGTCAGGCTTTCGGCGCTCGGCAACGGGGAAAAAGTGTTAAATTCCGCGCAGAGCTCGCTCGAAGATTACTTCGCCGAAAAGGGTTTCCGCGCACTCGTCGTGTCGGAAACGGTCGACGCGCAGAGTTTTTCTTTGAGGTGCGGGTTCGATTTAACCTCCGCGGAAACGCTCGCTGAGAGCATTTCGGGCGAAGTGTCGCTCTATTCCGAACGGCTTGCGTCCTCGGAGGGGTTAAAGTCGGTTTACGAAAACGAAATCCTCACCGACGGCGTAGCCGAAGCGGTAGGGGAATATGTGGGCGGCAATCTCGACCGTATAGAAAAAAATATCCGCGCCGTAAGCGAAATTTATTCGCTTTACTTTGAAATTTACGGACATAAAGACAATCCCGCCCTTTTGTTAAAGGGCTACTGGGACGTTAAAAAATATTACGGCGACGCGCTTACGGGGGAATTCGCCGAACTCGTAACGAAAATGGATAACGCGCTTGCGGAGTACGAAAGGGATTACGGCGTTAAAATCGAGAGCGAGTTGCAGTTTAAGGACCTTTCGGAAACTCTTTTAACGCTTTCGGTGGAACAGCTGAAAATTATGCTCGAAGACTTTACTTCGGATATGCTTCGTAAAAACCTCGCGTTGATATGCGGCGTTCTCGGCGCCGCGGGCGCGAATGCACAAATCAAAGAGGTTCTGACTATTCCCGAAACCGCCGAACAGTTTATCAAAAAGGCGGCGGAGCTTTCCGAAATGGAATACGGTTACAGACTGAGTAAAAACGAGGAAGTTTACAACGCCGAGCGCGAAAGTTTTTCAAAGAGCGGCTACGCGGACTATAAGGAAAGCATAATAAGCAGTTACGGTTCGCTTTCCGAATACTGGGAAAAATTGAAATAATTTAAAAAATTTTAATTTCCGCGCAACAAAATCAATAAACAAATTGTTTAATAGGCGAAAATAAAATCCGAGGTGATTAAAATGAAAAATTCCAAAAAGACTTTAACGGCGGTCGGCGCGGTTGCCTGCGCGGCAATGATGTGCGTACCTTTTGCCGCCTGCACGAAAAACGAGGGCAGTGCGGAGGCGGTTTCCTTCGTAAGTATGGATATTAATCCGTCTATCGAACTCACGCTCGATAAAAACGACAGGGTTATAAGCGTATACGGCGCAAACGAGGACGCGCAGGTTCTTCTCTACGGAGAAAACGGCATAACGGGCGAAAAGGTTGAAGCCGCGGTTGCGAAAATTACCGACCTCGCGGTCGAGCTCGGCTATCTCGATAAGGACAATACGGTTATTCAGACTTCCGTAACCTCTTTAAAGTCGGGCGCGGAACAGCTTTTAGACAAAGTAAACGCTAAAATAATGGCAACCGCTGGCGATAAACAGCTTTCGGTTTCCTGCACGGGCGAGCAGGCGTATTCGCTACTCCGAAAGCTCGACAGTCTGAAAGCGCAGTACCCCGACAGCACGGCAATTCAGTCGCTCACGCCCGAAAGGCTCAAACTCGTTATTTCGGCAACCGAGGACGGCGAAATTTCTATCGAAGCGGCGGCAAAGATGAACGACGAACAGCTCGTGAAATACGTTTCCGAAGCGCACGCGCAGGTAAAGGAATACGCTACCGAGGCGTACAATAAGGCTAAGTCGGTTGCGGACGGCGCTTACGAAAAAGCCGTTTCCGCGGCAACGGACGGAATATACACTACTTACTATACTTTGAAGCACCCTGCGGGCGCGTACAGCGGTATGGCGTACGGCGGGTTCAAGACGGGCGCCACCGCAACCCGCGTGCTTGCGGATACGCTTTATTATGCCGAAAAGGTGAGCGAGTATCCCCTTGACGAAGCGCAGATAAGCGCCGTTTCCGAGGCGCTCGGGCTCGGCACCGACGTTTCCGCGCTCAAAAATTCCGACGGAGAAATCACGGTGAAGAGCATCGAGGCGTACGCGGACAAAGCGTTCAAAAACAGCAACGCCGCCGCGGAACTCGAAGAGGTAAAGGCTCGCCTTACCGAGGCGCTCGGCGAAGCGGAAACGCAGATTCAGCAGAAGGTGGACGAAATTTCCGCGCAGTATCAAACCGAACTCGAAGCTATAAAGTCGGCTATGGACGGCGTCGCGGAAAGCATCAACGCGCTCGGCGCGCTCGTTCCTCCCGCGGTCAAGGAACAGTTCACGGCTATGGTAAACGACTTTAAAGAGGTTTCCGAAGAGGTCGTAAATATCGTGAAGGACGGCAAAATCACCTCCGAAGAGGTAAGGGCGCTTTCTAAAAAGCTGGACGAGAAGGCGGCGGCTGTTCTCGTAAAGATTGAGGGCGAACTCACCGAAGAGGAGCTCAAAGAGGTTAAAGAGTTGCAGGATAAGGCGCTTGAAAAGCTGAGCTCCGCAAAGAAGCAGTACGACGACGCGGTTGCAAAGGCGGAAAGCGAGGCGCAGAAAAAACTCGCCGAACTCAAAGCCCAGCGCGAAAGCAAGTAAATTATTAAGTTGATTAATAATAAAAGCAAGGGTTTTTCAGCCCTTGCTTTTTAATTGCGCAAAGGCTCCCCCTTAGCAAGGGGAGCTCCCGCGTAGCGGGTGAGGGGATTGTAAGGCTCCAAACGTTAAATTTCAATTTATCGTTATAATCTTTTATAAAGTATAGCGCACTATACTTCGCAAGCGAAGATAGTGCGCTATTTCTTTGCCCACACGGAAATCCCTATAACAGATATCCTTAAGGGGAAGCTTTTTTTAAACTTATTAATTAAACGATAAACGAAAGCGCGATGCCCGCGAGCACGCTTACAAGGAAGATTATAAACTGCTTTTTGCCTATCTTGAACGTGCGTCTGTACAGCACGTTTATAAAGAAAGCCGCCGTTACGAAAATTATGAAAAGGAAAATTTCGGTATCCCAGAATTTCAAATCCAGAAGGGACAGAACGCACACCGTGTACAGCGGGAGCATTACGCGGTAACCGAACCAGCTTTCGGAAAGCTGACCCGCGTTTTCCGCTTTCGCCCTGCGTTCGGTGAAAAACAGCCCGAATGTAGCCGCCGCCGAAAGCGCTGCCGTTATTGCAAACCCGAGCGACATCGCTACCTTTTCGCCACCGTCCGCGGCGTACCACTGCAAGCCGTAAAGCTTATGCTGGAAAAACGAGGTGGATATGTCGAGAGGTCTGAACGGCAGAAAGTAGGTGCAGATAAAAATATCGCCTTTATCGAATACGGACAGGAGCACGGTGGCGACGAGCGTAAGCGCAAACGCCCAGAATAATATGAACATAAAGCCGTCGAAATCCCGATTGGCGCGCGTGTACACGAAAGCCGTCATCGAATATATGACGTATACGGGTATAAGCGTCGCGAAGTACATAGGAATATACCACACAGCGTTCACAACGTCGGTAATCCTTGCCATAACCACGAACGCGCCCAGCCAGAAAGCTGCCGTAAACGGCACGTAAACGAGGATAAGCCCTATTAAAAACCGTGCCGTAAGCACTTTTGTGTGCGATATCGGCAATGCGTAGTACAAATCGGTGCTGCGCTTTTTCATTTTGTACTGTGTAAGGGCGGTGGGTACCCCGACGGCGAGCAGCCCGACGTATGCGGCGAGCGTGCCCATATGGGTGTAGTCTGTTTCAAGCGATTTCGAGGTGGAAATAAGCAACGGCGTTACGTGTAAAAGTATCATTACGACGGTAATCGCTATAAGGGGATAGAACTGCCTTTTGAGTTCGTGCAAGAAATATTTTTTCATTTCAAATACCCCCTTTCGCGAACTTCTTCGATGAACAAATCCTCCAAATCCATAGGTATTTCTTCCATAATTACGGGGTTCATTTTCTCTGTTTTCGCTTTAATTTCCTCGATATCGCCGCGGGCGACAACGGTTATTACCCGCCCGCTCACTTCCGCGCTGACGTACTTGAACGGAAGCATTTCGGGCGTTACGTTATCCTTGAACGCAAGCTGCAATTTGAAGATATTGCTCAAAGCCTTGTCTATCTTGCCGCTTACCTTGACCGATGCGTCGTCAATTAAGATAAAGCTGTCGCAGATGTCTTCGAGCTCTCTTAGGGAGTGGGAGGCGATTATAATCGTCGTGCCCGTTTCCTGCAATTCGATGAGTCCGCGCTTGAATTCGAGCCGCGCGAGCGGGTCGAGCCCGTCGAAAGCTTCGTCTAAAAACAGATACCCGGGCTTGCACGCGAGCGCGGCGGAAATAAAGGTCTGCCGCTTCATTCCCTTTGAAAAGTTGCGTATGGGCTTGTTTACGTTAAGCGAAAATTTGCCTACGTAGTAGTCGAACACGCCCGTATCGAAGGGATAGAACACGGAGTAGAATTTTTTCAGCTTTTCGCCCGTAACGCTCGTATCGTAATACGGGTCATCGGGCAGGAAGAAGATTTTGCTTTTTACCTTTTCGTTTTCGTACACGGGTTCGCCGTCGTAAGTAACCGTACCCGCGTCGGCGGTCATAACCCCGCTTATAATGCGCAGTAGGGTCGATTTGCCCGCGCCGTTTATGCCGACGAGCCCGCATATGCTGCCCGTTTCGACCGTGACGTTCGCGTCGGAAAAAACCTTTTTGTCGCCGAAGCTTTTGCTAAGATTTTTAATTTCTATCATAAATCAATCTCCGTAAACCTCATCGATGATTTTTTGCAGGGCGTGCTTTTCCACGCCCGCGTCTTTAAGCTCGGTTATCTTCTGTTTTGCGATAATTTCAACGCGGACGGTATCCCTCGCGCAGACGTAAACGCCTTTTTTCGGCACGGTGAAAATATACCCGTCCTCTTCGAGGGCGGTATACGCGCGCTGGACGGTGTTGGGGTTAATGCCCTTTTGCATGGCGAACTCCCTGCAGGACGGCAGTTTTTCGTTTTCCGTCAAAAGCCCTAATTCTATCCTTCTTTTTACGTCTTCCACAATCTGCAAATACACGCTCTGCTTTGAATTAATCATGATAACCAACTGTATTAACTGTATTAATTAATGATACTATAACATAAGATTCGGGCAATGTCAACGGTTTTATCGAAAATATTTGCTGCGCAGGGCAAAAAAAGCGAGGGGCCGTTCGGCTCCG